>NZ_RAWP01000050.1:0-65954 GCF_003668935.1 Corallococcus sp. AB032C
GTGTTAGGCACGCCGCCAGCGTTCGTTCTGAGCCAGGATCAAACTCTCCAATTGTATTCTTGGTTTGCTTGAACCGGCGTTCCCCGAGACCCGGCTAAGGAGTCTCGGCTCGCTGATTCGTCGGCACCTCCCTCTCGCTGCGCTTTTCAGCGCTGCTCTTGAGGTGAAGCGCCCTCAAAAAATTGACTGCGGGTTTCCGCAATCCATTACTTCTTGGGCTTGCTATTTGGTTTTCAAAGACCGAGCCGCTTGTCGCGACTTTGTTGCTTGCCGGCCTGTTCCGTCCGGCGGGGTTGCAGCTTCTATTTCAGTTCGCAGTCAGCGTCAACTTCGCTTTTGCGTCCTGCAGGCTTCTTCGAAGTTCGTCGGCGCCGTCCAGTGACTTCCGCCGCTTCTTTTCGAAGGGGAGCGGCTTCTACTTCAGCGCCGCGTTCCCTGTCAACCGCTTGCTGTCAGCTTTCCTCACCGCTTTGCGTCCGTCGTGTTGCTTTCCGGACTGCTGCTTCTTCGGTGGGGCGCGGCTTCTATCTCTTCGCCGCGTTCGCTGTCAACTCGCTTGGTTGACTGCCCTATTTTCTTTTCGGTGCTGCTCTCTCCCCGAAGTGCCTTCCGCGCCAGTGCGCGGGCTTCGAGGTGAGGGGCGCGGCTTCTACCTCTTTGCCGCGTTCGGGATCAACAACCTTCGTCGATCCTTTTCTTCCCCCGCGCTGACCTTCCGAGGCCCAGGGGCCCGCCGGTCGTCGCGGAGGGGGCACTCTCTAACGCTTCAGGCCGAAGACGTCAAACCTTCGTTTGAGCCGAACCTGATCATTGGCGCTCCGACGAATAGAGGCCTGAACGCCTGGCCGCTGACAGGGCTGCTGGCCGCTCCGTCGGTACGGACACGACAAGGCCCCCGACCCGGTGACAGGTCGGAGGCCCTTTCTCCCTACGGATGCCGCCTCAGCTCACGGCGTCGCGGGGTCGAACGTGGAGATGCTCCAGCCCATGCGCTCGTGGCCGAACTTGTTCCAGTCCGGGTTCTTGCCGTTGACGACCTGGGCGTCCGTGTAGGACGGCGCTCCGGAGCCGGAACCGGAGCCGGAGAAGATGTTCACGCTGATGGTGGAGCCCGTGTACGTGGGGTGCGTGTTGTCCGACTGGATGTAGTCGTAGCTGGTGCTGCTGTTCGCCAGGTGGCCGTTCGCGTCGCGCAGGGTGCTGCGCAGGGTGACGCTGATGCGCTGCACGTAGGCGTCCTCGGTCTCGCCGGCGCGGTACGCGATGGCCTCGGAGTCAATCTGGCCGTCGCCGTTGCGGTCGTAGTCCGACGCCATCATCTCCGCGAAGGCGTCCGAGCACTTGAAGCCGTACTTCGCCGCCAGGTTGCAGGCGCGCCAGTTGCTGCGCGCCAGCAGCGGCAGGAAGTACTGCTGCTTGTTCACCTTCTGGCCCGTCGTCGCGTCCGTGCAGGCCGTCAGCACGTTGTCCGCGTCGTAGCCGGGGTAATAGATGTTGGAGATGACCTTCACCTTGGCGGTGGTCGCGTACTGGTTGATGGTCTGCATGCCACGTTCCATGTACGTGGTGCAGGTCGCCAGCGCGTTCTGCAGGCCGCTGTAGTTACAGGTGCCGGTCTGGTCGGTGAACGCGCTGCGGGCCTGCAGGTAGTCGTTGCCGCACATCTCGAACATCACGACGCGCGTCTTGGCGTCCTGCATGTAGGAGCGCTCAGAGACGATCTTGTTGTTGTAGATGTCGTCCGCCTTCGCGCCGGACTTCGTGCGGCGGATGACCTCCACGTTGGCGCCCCACTTCTTCGCCGCGTACTCACCCTCCACCACCGGGGCCGCACGACGCCCCACGCTGGAGATTCCGCCGTTATAGCCGGCGAAGATGGAGTCGCCGTAGGCCACCACCCGGTACGTCTGCGACGCCGAGCGGTTGATGGTCCACGACGTGTTCTGGTTGATGGTGCTGGCCAGCGCGGTGCCACTGAGGGTGGTGGCGGCGAGGACGGCGGCGAGGGACAGCCCGCTGCGACGAACGGACATACCGGCTCCTGAAGAGGTAGGGGGTTCCCGCCCCGGCAATGGGGAGAGGCCGCGCACGGTACACGGCTTTGATTCAGGAATCACTCCGCAGACCGGAATTAACTCCGCACTATGTATTCCATGTTGAACATGAATTCCGCCACGATGCGTCAGAGTGGTGCTGTCGCGCGCCCTTCTCTGACGCGGCGCTTCCGGTTGACGCGTTGTTTCACGACTGGAGTGCGGCCATGAACATCTCCGGGAGCGCCCGAGCACTGGGCCAGTGGCTGCTGTTGGGCGCCATCGTGGGGGGAGTGTGCGGCGTGGCGTCCGCGGTGTTCCTGGCGCTGCTCGAGGAGGCCACGGAGTTCCGGCTGGCGCATGAGTCGCTGGTGTACGCGCTGCCCGTGGCGGGACTCGTCCTGGGCTCGGTGTACGGCCGGTGGGGCGCGTCCATCCGGGGCGGCAACAACCTGGTGCTGGACACGGTGCACGCGGGCGACGCGGTGATTCCCCTGCGCATGGCGCCCATGGTGCTGCTGGGCACGGTGCTCACGCACCTGTTCGGTGGGAGCGCGGGACGCGAGGGCACCGCGGTGCAGATGGGTGCGAGCCTGGCGGACCAGATTGCCTGGCGCTTCCGCGTGGCTCCGGATACCCGGCGAGAGCTGCTGGCGGCGGGCATCGCGGGCGGCTTCGGTTCGGTGTTCGGCACGCCGCTGGCGGGCACGGTGTTCGGGCTGGAGGTCGTGTGCGTGGGCCGGCTGGGCTACGAGGCGCTCCTGCCCGCGCTCACGGCCGCCGTCGTGGGCGACCTGGTGACTCGCGGCCTGGGCATCCATCACACCGCGTACCCGGTGCCTCAGGCGCTGGCGCTGACGTTGCCCGTGCTGGGCAAGTGGCTGGTGTTCGCGGTGGGCATCGCGGGCGTGGCGGTGGCCTTCATCGAGGGCACGCATGGACTGAAGCGGATCCTGGAGCGCCGCGTGCCCTGGCTTCCTGTGCGCATGGCCCTGGGTGGCCTGGGGGTGGTGGGGCTCTGGAAGCTCGCGGGCACCAGCGACTACCTGGGCCTGGGCGTGCCCGGCATCCTTCGCGCGTTCGAGGACGTGTCGCTGCCTTGGGGCGCGTTCGCCTGGAAGCTCGTGTTCACGGTGGTGACTTTGGGCGCGGGGTTCCTGGGCGGTGAGGTGACTCCGCTGTTCTTCATTGGCGCGGCGCTGGGCAATGTCCTCGCTCGGCTGTTGGGACTGCCCGTGGACCTGGGCGCGGCGGTAGGCATGGCGGCGCTGTTCGCGGCGGCGGCCAATACGCCGCTCGCGCTGTCCCTGATGGCGGTGGAGCTGGTGGGCGCCTCCGTGCTGCCTCACGTGGCCATCGTCGCCACGGTGGCGTACCTGCTCACGGGCCACCGGGGCATCTATCCGTCGCAGCGCATCGCCCGGAAGAAGCTGGGCGGGCCCCTGCTGGACCGTGTCGTCGCGTTGCGCGACCTGCACGAGGCGCCCCGGAAGGAACCCGGGGCGCCTCGCTGAGCGGGCGCTACTTGGAGGGGACGAGCCCCTCCGTGTGCCAGAACTCCACGTGCCCGGTGTCCAGCGAGTAGATGGCGGAGACGACCGCGAGCTCGCCCGCGTCGACCTTGGCCTTGAGGAGCTGGGAGCGCTCGGTGAGCTGGCGGGTGACGGCGTCCACGTTCGCGTGCGAGGCCTTCACCACCTTGGGGTCGTGCTTGTCCGCGTCCGTGAGGTGGGCGTCGATGAGGTTGCTCTTCACGGCGGAGACGAGCGCGTCGAGGTTGGGCGAGCCGGTGCTCTGGCCGTCCGGAATGGCGAGACCCGCCTTCACTGCGCCGCAGGACTCGTGGCCCATGATGACGATGAGGCGCACGCCCAGGTTGGCGACGCCGTACTCGATGCTGGCGATGGCGAGGGGCTCCAACTCGTTGCCGGCCTCGCGCACGACGAAGAGCTCACCCAGGCCCTGGTCGAAGACGAGCTCCGGGGGCACTCGCGAGTCGCTGCAGGCGACGACGATGGCGTGCGGGTGCTGCTCGTTGGCCAGCGCGTGGCGCACCGCGAGGGTCTGCGCGGGGTGGCGTGCCACGCCCTTGGTGAAGCGCAGGTTGCCCTGCTCCAGCCGGTGGAAGGTGACCGGCGGCGCTTCGGGCTTCACGGCGGGGTGGGCTGGATGCGGGTCCTCGGCGAGCGCGGGCATGGCGAGGCCCAGCAGCGCGATGGCCGCAGCGGTGCGAAGAAGAGGAATCATGGGGTGTGACCTGGGGTGGGGTGTACGCCAGGACGCGAGTCCAAGCGCCCCTCAGGGGTAACAGGGCGGCGGACCGGAAACCATGGACTCCACGACACTCCGCCGTCGCACGTCCTCCTACCTGAGGTTCAGGGCACGGTCTGAGCCGCCAGCCCCACGGCTCTGTCGTCCCTCCGCCTCAGCTCCGGGGTGGCTACCCGGAACTCCGCGGGCAGCATCCTCAGGATGCGTTCGCGGCGGTATCGGGCGCTTGCCAGGCGCTGCTCAAGGGCGGCCTTCTCGGCTCGGGCTGTCTTGTCGGGCGTCGCTGTGCGCTGGGTCAGTGCGGCCAACCTTCGTGATACCTCTTCAATCTCGCGGTCGATGAGTACCGGTTGGATGTTCCGCTTCGCTTTCGCCTTGCGGCCCTGGGCGTTGTTTTCAATCCAGACCGGCAACACTGAAACATCCGCCAGGGACACCGGGGCTCCGGGCTCCGCCCTGGTCACTCCGACTCGCAGGAGCAGTGTGTCTCTCTTGTCTCCGTCCTTGCCCAGCTGCCCCTTCACGTGACGGTAGAAGCGCGCCTGGTTCGCCACCAGATTGCCCAATGAGTAGGCGATGAAACCCCGGCGCCCGGACTTCGTCGTGTATGCCTCCAACGGCTGCAACACGTGCGGATGGTGACCGATGACCGCGAAGGCTCCTGCTTCCAGGAAGGACTGCCCCAAGGCCCTGTCCATGGGATTCTGCGTGTCCGTGTACTCGCGCCCCCAGTGCCCCATCACGAAGAGCGCGTCACATTTCGCCGCCGCTGCTCGCACCCGCTCCAGTGCTTCCTCCGGTTTCAGCCCCCTTCTCGACGCGTGCTCCGGATAGGGCAACAGCGCCACGTGCGGCGCGTCCGATTCCTTCGGGTTGCTGAAGCCGTTCAGGCTCCTCGTGAAGGAGAGGAAGCCCAGCTTGATGCCTCGCACCTCCATGAACACCGGCTCCCAGGCCGCGTCTCTTGTCGTCCCCGTTCCCGTGTGGCGCAGTCCCGCCGCGTCCAGGTGTCGCAGCGTCTCCACCAGGCCTTCCATGTGCTGATCCCTTGCGTGGTTGTTGCCCGTGGACACCACCTTCACTCCGGCGTTCACCAGGGCCTGCACCATGGCTGGGGGCGCGTTGAAGACCAGCTCCTTCGTGAAGGCCTTGGTGTTGGCCGTGACCGGCGTCTCCAGGTTCACCACGCCCACGTCCGCTGTTCGCAGCACGTCCGACATTGGGCCGAAGACGTGGTCCCAACCTTCGTGGTTTCCACTGCGCGCGTGGGCTTTCGCCACCGACTTCACCTCGCCGTGCGGAATCACGTCTCCGCCAAAGACGAGCTCCACTCGCGCGGGCGCGGCCATCCCACACAGCGGGATGAACACCAGCAGGGCCCCCCACCCTCGCATCAGTCCTGCTCCCGCACTCCGATGAATACTTCCCGGTTCCAGGGGTCCCTGCGCGTCGTCGCGGGACAGCCGGCCTCTCGCATCCATTCGAGCCAGTCTTCACGCCGGAACAGACCGAAGCGGTGGCGCTCCTGCGACATGCTCACCGTTCCGTCCGCTTCGCGCAGCAGATAGGCGAACGCGGTCTCGAACGTCTCGTCGTCCGGATCTGGATCCCACGTCCACATGAGGTAGCGCATTCCGCGCCCGTCCGGCCCGTCGTGTCCTCCAGACTCGGTGAGGGGCTCGAAGGTCTCACGCACGCAGTCCGGCAACAGCACCACCCGGCCTCCCGGACGGCAGTGCGCCGCCGCCGTGTGGACCGTGGCCCGCGCGTCCTCGCGATCCACCGCGTACATGATGGCGTCGTGCACCATCACCCGGTCGAAGGTGCGCCCCAGCCGCAGCGAGCGCATGTCCCCCACGCGGTGCTCGCACTCCGGATTCACCTTGCGGCTCACCGCCACCATCTCCGCCGAGCGGTCCGTCAGCGTCAGCGTGAAGTGCTTCTTCATGTGGAAGGCCAGGCTTCCTCCGCCCGACCCCAACTCCAGCATCGTGCGCGCCGGGCCCTCCTCCGGATGCAACATGGGGAGCAGGTCCTCCGCCTCCTCGCCATACTCCTCCGGTGGCGAGAACAACGGCCACCAGCCGGCAAGGTCGGTGTAGAGCTGTGGCTCCTCCACGGGAGGCGGGAGCACGGTGCGCAACGACGCCATGGATGACTTCCTCGGAGATGGGGCACCGTTCTACCGCCCGGACAACCCGTGCGTCCATGAGGCCTAACGGACCTGGATGGCGTCCGCGACCACGTAGGTCCCCGCCGTCACCCACCGGCTCAGCTGGACCTTGTTCCACCCCGCCGGGAAGCTCCACGTGCCGAGCGTGTTCCACCTTGCGCCGTTGACCGTCTGGTTCACCTTCACGTTCGCCAGCTGCGTGCCGGAGGCGTTCGTGACGATGAAGGGCGCGACCGTGGAGCGGTCGCTCGCCGCCGTCCACCATGCGTCCACCGTCTTCGTTCCCGCCGCGGCCAGGTAGAACCAGAACGTCGCTGGCTCCGACACCGCCGCTCCCGCCGACACCAGATAGCTGGTGCCGTAATAGCCCGCCACGTTCGTGGACGACGCCCAGCTGGTGCCCGTGAGTTGGATGTAGCCCTTGGACTGGTCGTTGTTCGCGTTGTTGCTGTCGATGACCAGCCCCGTCGACGAACCTCCGCCGGACGTCCACAGGTACGTCACGTCCACCCAGTCATTGTTCGACATGCCCAGGTCCGTCCAGAACGTCCCGTCCGCGAGGTCGATGCCCGCGGGGTTCGCCGGCCGGAGCCCGAACTGGTCCAACCCGCCGTTGAAGTTGTCCTGGTACGCCGCCTGCGACTCCGGCTTGCCCTGCGGCAGCGTCTTCCACATCTCGCGCACGCTGGACGGGTTCCAGTAGTCGTCCTTCGTGTTCCACGGGCCCACGTCCCAGACGGACGTCGTCGCGCACTTCGCTGTCTTCGAATAACAGACGCGCACCTGGTACTCGGAGCCTCCGTTCGACGCGAGCCCTCGCCGCGACGGCAACGCGACGAAGCGGTCGTTGGTCTTGATGACGTGGCCGTTCGCCGTCGTGCCGCCCACCAGGCCCTCACGGGTGGCGTAGACGCGGTAGGTCAGCGGCGCGAGCGTCTGGAGCCCCTCCTCCGCGCCAGCCCTCCAGGCCCACCGTCTGGACCACGGGACCGCGGCCTCGCTCGTCCGCGATGAGCACGAGGCGCACCTGCACCTCCGTGCCCGAGCGGGGCAGGCGTACGGCTTCGTCTCCCGTGGCGGTGCGCCATTCGCTCCAGGCTCCTCCGGGGGTTCTCACGCGCACGTCCACTTCGACGCCCTGCCCCAGGCCTACCGACGCCTGGACCTGGGGACGGAAGGTGTCCACCGGCTGCTCGAGCGTGCGCGCCGGGAACTCGAAGAGGCCCGTGAGCCGGCTCAGGCCTTCGGGACGGCGCATCACGGCGTTGGGTTCGTAGAGCAGCCCGTCTCGCGTGCCCACGAGCTCCGACGTGCCTGTTCCGGCGGAAAGATTCTCCGCCCAATGCTGCGTGCCGGGCTCCGCCGCCTCCACTCCTTCCGCGAAGACCGCGCCCAACATCACCGCCATCAGGGTGGACCGCCACGACGCGCGCATGCCTGGACTCCCGGGAAATGGACAAAAACGTTTAGACCGTTCAACGTTTAAATCCGTCTTTCCAGGTTCTCAAGAGCCAAGGTGCGAAACAGCGTTGGCTCAGTGCATCACGTCCCGTTGATGACGGAGCGGATCCACGGCGTGTACGTGGCCACGTTGGTGAACATGGAGAACGTGTTGCACTGGTTGGAGCCGAACCCGCTCACAATCCCATACAACTTCCCGTTGAAGGCCAGGGGCCCGCCGTCATCCTTCGTGCAGACGTTGGCAGTGGCGCTCGGCGCCGTGCACAGCACCGCGCCGTTGACGTAGTCGCTTCCCACCATGTCTCGGCAGGTGGCCGTGGAGGTGATGCTCAGGCTCACTCGCTTGAGCGCATCGGAGGTGGGCGCTGTCTGGGTGCGGCCCCAGCCGCTCGCGACGTACGGCGCACCCAGGGGCGCGGGCGCATCCGGCAGCGTCAGCGTCCGCACCGCCTGGGAGAGGTTGAAGGGCTGGGCGAGTTGGAGGAGCGCGACGTCGTGGACCGACCCGTCGTAGGACGGGTGCATCACCTTGCGCGACACCGCTCGGTACTGCTCGTCCGCCTCCACCGAGCCCAGCCGCAGGTCTCCCGCGTAGATGCGCATGGAGGCGGGGGTGACGCCCTCGACACAGTGGGCGGCCGTCACCACCCAGCCGGCCCGGAGGAGCGTGCCTCCGCAGGTGAACGCGCCCGTCACGTGGAGGCGCACCTGGTGGGGCAGCTCGTACCGGGCCGCGAGGCTTCCGCCGAGGATCTCCTGGGTCTGGACGCCGGGGACCGCTACCTCATCCGGCTCTCCACCACAGGCGAGGAACCCCAATGCCATCAACGCGGATGCGAAACGGGATGTCTTCATGCGGTGAGACATGAAGGATTCATGCCTCACCGTCAATCCAGGAAATCGAGACTAGTCAGTCCACCGACTTCGTGCCGAAGAGGCGGTCTCCCGCGTCGCCCAGGCCGGGCAGGATGTAGCCGTGCGAGTCCAGCTTCTCGTCGATGGCGGCGGTGAAGACTCGCACGTCGGGGTGGTGCTCGCGCAGGTTCGTCAGGCCCTCCGGACACGCGAGCAGACACACGAAGCGCAATGAGCCCGGGCGGCTTCGCTTCACTCGCTGGAGCGCCGCCACCGCGGAGTTGCCTGTCGCGAGCATCGGGTCGCAGACGATGACGTCGCGGTCCTCCAGGTTGGCGGGCACGCGGTAGTAGTACTCCACCGCGGTCAGGGACTCCGGGTCGCGGTACAGGCCGATGTGGCCCACTCGCGCGGAGGGGACGAGTTGCAGCAGGCCGTCCAGGATGCCCTGCCCCGCTCTCAGGATGGGCACCAGCACCAGCTTCTTGCCGTCCAGCGCCCAGCCCGTGGTGCGCGCCATGGGCGTTTCAATCTCCTCCTCGCGCAGCTTCAGGTCTCGCATCGCCTCGTACCCGAGCAGGAGGGAGATCTCCTCCAGCAGCGCCCGGAAGGACGCCGTGCTCGTGTCCGTCCTGCGCATCACCGTCAGCTTGTGCTTCACCAGCGGGTGATCCACCACCGTGCAGTTCGGGAAGTCCATGTGTCGCCGTCCTTGTATGGGTTTCAGAACACCGTGCCGTCACTGCGGATGCGGATGGGCGGCACTCCTCCGGGGCGCAGCTCCGCGGCCACCCGGCGCCCCGCTGTCCACGTGCCGCCCTGGAGCACCTTCGCCAGCGGCAGCTCCTCCGCGCTCAATTCCAGACGCCCTCGCACCAGCGCGGCCACCCGGTCCAGCAGCGCCACCGTCAGCGCACGCCACTCCACGATGGGCGGGTCACCCGGGCCGTAGACCTCCGTCGTCAGGCGCGGGTCCTGCGGCACCAGCACCCCCAGGTCCACGAAGAGGCCTCCGTTGCGGTACTCCGGCAGGCCGGTGAGCGCGTCCAGCTCCGTCACCGTCACGCCCGCCTCCGCCAGCGGCTCCACCAGCGAATAGGCCAGCCACTGGGACAACTTGTGGAAGGGCACCAGCGCGTCCGCGCTCCCCGGCGGCCCGAGCGCCGGATGCGGCCACACGTCCCCCAGGTTCACTCCGTCCACCGTCGTGCGACCCGGCCAGATGGGGCCCAGCACCTCCAGCAGCGTGCCCAGCACCTCCGCCGCTCGCACGCTGCGGCGGTGCGCGGCCAGCATGTCGAACAGCGCCCCCGGCCTGGGCAGCACGCGCGACAGCGCCTGCATGAGGTGCAGGCGCCCCTCCACGCCCAGGAGCGGATTGGACTCCGACACCTGGAAGCCGCGCTCCAGCTGCTCGCGCGTCATGCGGCCCAACGCCTCCGCATCCGCGCGCAGCGGCCGGTCCGGATCCGACGAGAAGCCGCCCGCCATGAACATGCGCAGCGACGCCACCGCCAGTCCCTCCGAGCGCACGTAGGACGCGCCTCCGGGTTCCTGGTAGCGCCACGCGGGTCCGCTGCCCGCGTCCAGCAGCACGCTCACCACGCCCAGGTCCACCTTCGCCCTGGCTCGTTCCTCCGGCGGCAGCGGGGCCAGCTTCGCCTCCAGTTGCGCGAGCCTGGGCACTCCTCCCGCGTCGAAGTGCCTCCAGCGGCTGTGCACCGGGATGTCCAGCCGGGGGTATGCCTCGTGCGTCACCGCCAGCACCCGGTCCACCACCGTGGGCAACCGGGACGGCTCCACCCGGAAGTACTCCAGCCGGCCGGCGAGCCCCAGGTCCAACACCTGATGACAGCGCTCGCGGATGGCCGCCGGGCTGCGCAGCCACGCCACCGTCGGGGACACCTCCTGCACCCGGATCGCGTCAAGCATCGAGGTCCCGTCCCTTCACCTGCGCCAGCTCCCCCGCGTCCGCCACCGGCCCTCGCGTGAAGTAGCCCGCGGCCTTCTTCGCCTCCATCTCCACCTTCGCGTCGGCGGGGATAAGTCCATCTGGGATGGGTACCCGCTCGAGAATCTCGATGCCCGAGCGCACGATGGCGTCGTGCTTCATGTCGCTCATGGAGATGAAGCGGTGGATGCGCGTGATGCCCAGCCAGTGCAGCACGTCCGGCATCAGCTCCTGGAAGCGCATGTCCTGCACGCCCGCCACGCACTCCGTGCGGTGGAAGTACGTGGCCGCGGAGTCTCCGCCCTCCTGGCGCTTGCGTGCGTTGTAGACGAGGAACTTGGTCACCTCGCCCAGCGCTCGGCCTTCCTTGCGGTGGTAGACGATGAGCCCCACGCCGCCCTGCTGCGCCATCCGCACGCACTCCTCGATGCCGTGCACCAGGTAGGGCCGGCAGGTGCAGATGTCGCTGCCGAAGACGTCCGAGCCGTTGCACTCGTCATGCACTCGCGCCGCCAGCGGCACGTCCCGGTCCGCCAGTGCGGCGATGTCTCCAAACACATACAGCGACAGACCGCCGATGGGCGGCAGGAAGACGTGCAGGTCCGGGCGGGTGATGAGCTCCGGGTACATGCCTCCGGTGTGCTCGAAGAGGCCGCGGCGCAGCGCGCCCTCCGTGAGACCGAAGCGTTCGGCGATGCCGGGCAGGTACCAGACGGGCTCCACCGCGGCCTTCGCGACCTTCACGTCGCCATTGGCCGCGACGAGGTCGCCGTCCACCTTGAGGCGCCCGGCGGCCATGGCCTCGCGCACCTCCGGCATGTTGATGTGGGCCCGGGTGACGGCGATGGTGGGCCGGTAGTCCACGCCCTGCTCGGCGTAGGCCCGGAACACCTGCGATGCCACCGCGCCCCAGGGGTCCAGCGACACGATGCGCTTGGGGTCGCTCCACGCCGGATGCGGGCCCACCTGCGCCGCCGGCGAGGTGTTGGTCAGGTCCGCCTTGTGGTCCTGCGGCAGCTTGCCCGCGGACACCGCCAGCGCCCGGTAGATGGAGTACGCGCCCGAGTGCGTGCCGATGACGTTCCGGTTCGCGGGGTCGGAGAGCGTGGCCACCACCGGGCCCCGGCGCAGCGGCTCCGACTCGCCCCAGCGCAGGGGGACTCCGGGCGCCTGCCCGTCGGGATGGGACGTAAGACGGATGTGATTGACGGGCTTCTTGTCAGCCATGGGTGCACCCTCCTTGGGGGGCGCGGGAGAGGAATGATGTCTGGGAATGGAAAGACGCCGGCGTTCGGCGTCAGCTCATCCACGAGCCGTCGGTGCGCGCGGACCACTTGCGCGTCACCTTCTTGAGCTGGCTCCAGAAGTCGAGGCTCGACGGTCCCGTGATGTCCCCGTGGCCGAACTTCGACTCGCCCGTGCCCCCGAAGGAGAAGGGCTCGCGCGGCACCGGCACGCCCACGTTCACGCCCACCATGCCGGCCCTGGCGCCCTCCACCACCGTCTGCGCCACCGCGCCGTGGGTGGTGAAGATGGACGCCGCGTTGCCATACGGCGACGCGTTCTCCACCGCGAGCGCCGCTGACAACGTGGGCACCCTCACGATGGACAGCACCGGGCCGAACAGCTCACGCCGCGCGGCCTCCATCTCCGGACGCACCCCGTCCAGCACCGTGGGTCCCAGCCAGTGGCCGTTCGCGTACGCCTCGCCCGCGGGCCTCTTGCCTCGCCCGTCCAGGAGCACTCGCGCCCCGTCAGCCTGGGCCTTGGCGATGGCCGTCTCCAGCCGGTCCACCGCGCCCCGGTCGATGAGCGCTCCCATGCCCGGGCCGACCTCCAGGCGCGATGCCCGCCGGAGGATTTCGTCCACCAGCGGCTGCACGTCTCCCACCGCGAGCATCACGCTGGCCGCCATGCAGCGCTGGCCCGCGCAGCCGGTGAACGAGTCCACCACCGCCTGCGGCGTGAGCTCTGGGTCCGCGTCCGGCACGACGATGAGGTGGTTCTTCGCGCCGCCCAGCGCCAGCACGCGCTTGCCGTGGCGGCTGCCCTCTACATAGACGTGCCTCGCGACCGGGGACGAGCCCACGAAGGCCAGGGCCTTCACGTCCGGGTGCTCCAGCAGCGCGTCCACCGCGGGCTTCGCGCCGTGCACCACGGAGAAGACGCCCGGCGGATAGCCCGCCTCCACCATCAGCTCGCCCATGGCTGTCGCGGTGAGCGGCACCTTCTCCGACGGCTTGAGGATGAAGGCGTTGCCCACCGTGACGGCGATGGGGAACAGCCACAGGGGCACCATCGCTGGGAAGTTGAACGGCGTGATGCCGGCGACGACGCCCAGGGGCTCGCGGCGGTATTCGCAGGTGACGCCCCTGCTCACCTCCAGGTGCGCGCCGCTGTCCAGGTTCTGGAGTGACAGGGCGAAATCACAGACCTCCATGCCCTTGAGCAGGCCCGCGCGGCCCTCCGCCACCGTCTTGCCGGATTCGCTCGCGGCCAGGTGCGCGAGCCTTTCCAGGTGCGTCTCCAGCAACGTGCGGAAGCGTTGCAGGAATTGGGTGCGCTCGCGCAGCGGGGTGACGCGCCAGCCTTGCGCGGCGGCCTTCGCGGCCTCCACGGCCTGGGCGACACCAGACGCGGTCGTCAGCGGCACCCGGCCGATGAGCGCGCCGGTATAGGGACTGCGAACATCCTGCGCGGACGCTCCGGACGGAGAGACCCACTCTCCGCCCACGAGGTTGCGACAAGAGACCACGCTCTCGGGTAACCGAACAAAGGACACGCGCACCCCCCCGGTGTTGCGTGACAAATGGGCGGCAAGGATAGACGCAAAGCCGGAAGCCAGGGCAAGGCGGGGAGCGTCACCGTGTCATTGCTTGATCGGAAGCAATGGATCTCCCCATGTTGCTCTGTCGCAAACCCGACCGATGCACGGGTGCGCGAACGTGCGCGCCGCGCCTCGTCAGGCCTGGGAGAGCATCCGCTGGTGCCGCTCCGACAGCGCGGAGGTGTCCGTGAGGGTGCGCAGCTCCGCGATGGCGGTGGCGTCCTCGGTGTCCGGGTTGAGGCCGAGCGAGATGGCCTCCAGGTACAGCTCCAGCGACAGCAGGAAGCGCGAGTCGGCGGTGAGGGGGTCTCCCTGCTCGCGCATCAACTCGCCGTCCTCTCGCACCAGCTTCGCGAGCATGCGCGCGCGGGAGGCGGTGCCGAGCAGGCGCGAGGTGGACTCGGCGTCCGCGAGGATGAGCGCGCCGTACTCCATGCCCAGCACGGTGAGGGCGGTGTCGCGGATGTGGTTGCGTGCGTCCCCATACCGCTTCTCCTTCCGGGCCTTGAGGATGCTGGCGATGGCGGCGGCGAACTGCTCGGCGGCGCGCTCGATGAAGTCCTTGCGGAGGGACATGGGCTCCACAGGGTAAGCCCGACCCGGGGCGCACGCACCTTTCCCACCGTGGCGGCCCCCCCTGTCACATGAAACCCATGGGGTTCCACGTGGTTTCAACGTCAGGTGAGACGACGAGAAAGCCGCGGGCCGCACCGCCGGTGTTCGTGTCCCCCGGGATTCGATGACCAACCGGGCGGCCCGGTTTCGTATCCATTTCAAGCGCGGATCCACGGAAGCCCTGGGTGATTCGCGCGCCCCCCGACGTCATTCATCTGGAGAGTCCACCGTGGGAGCGCCTTTCGCTCGCGCACAGCTGCGTCCGCCGTCCGAGGCACCGGCCCAGGAATGGGAGGTACGGTGGGACGTCACCGACTCCGAACGCATCCGCGTCATCCTCGCCACCGCCGCCGCGCTGGGCTCGCCCGCCCTGCTGCGACGGGGAGACGCGGCGGCGCCGCTGCGGCTGGAGACGCTGGAGCTGGAAGGTGGAGTCCTCCACTGGTCCGGGCTGACGGTGGATCCGGGCGCGGACGCTTGGGAGGTGGAGGTGTTTGGCCATGGCTGCGTCTACCGGATGCTCCTGTCCGGCGAGACCCCGGAGCCGGGGACGTGGGTGACGCCACTGCCTCGTCAGTTGATCCAGGTGCGCCGCCGGGCGCAGCGGCGTGCTCCTGCTCCTCTGGATCTGCGCTTGCGGCTGCCGCTGCCGGGATGGCTGGGCCGGGAACGCGACGCGGTGGATGTGTCCCTGCACGGGATGGCGCTGCGGATGGGCGCTGGGGAACGTCTTTCGCCGGGCCGGGTGCTCCAGCCCATCGAGCTGCGCACGGCGGCGGGTGAGGTCCTGTCGCTGCGCGGGGAGGTGCGCCATGTGTCGGACCGCGCCGATGGGGAGCTCCAGTGCGGGCTCCTGGTGACGCCGCTGACCGCCGAGGATTCGGAGCGATGGCAGGCGCTGGTGTCACGGGCCCTTCATCCGACGACGTGCACCGATGGCGCGCGGGTGGAGGAGCAGTGGAGGCTGTTCATCGACTCCGGCTACTTCAACCTGGCGGGCAGGGCCGCGGAGGACTTCGAGTCGCGGCGGCGGAGCTTCATCGAGCTGGGACGCCAGGCCGGTTCGATGGGCTCCGTCCTCACCGAGGTGGTGTGGCCTTCCGAGCGCGGCGTGGAGGCGACGCTCTCCGTGATGAAGCCCTACCGCTCCGTGTGGATGGTGCACCAGCTGGCGCGGCGCCAGGACGCCACCCGGTTCGAGCGCCTCAAGGGACAGATGCTGCGCGAGCTGTACGTGCACTGCGTGGAGCACGCGCAGCGGGACAGCGGGTTCCGGTGGTTCGCGGCGTACATCGAGTCGACCGTGCCCTTCACGTACCGCTCGCACGTGGGCTTCGCGGACCGCATGGCGGCGACGGGACGGACGCTGATGCTGCCGATGCGAATGATTGACGTCGAGTGTGGCCATCCCCCTGCCCCGCCGTCGGTGGGTCTGGAGTTGGGACCCGCGACGGAGGCGGAGCGGCGGCTGCTCGTGGAGCGGATCGCCCTCACCCGCCCCGCCTGCTACGCCGAGGCGTTGGACCTGCGCCTGGAGACGCTGGACCTGCGGGACGTGACTCGGGCCTGGCAGGCGGTGGGCCTGGAGCGCGAGCGGCACCTGCTGGTCGCTCGGGAGGGCGCGAAGCCGGTGGCGGTGGCCGTTTTGGAGTCGGGGCCTCCCGGCACCAATCCCTTCGGGCTGCTGGACTCCGTGCGGGTGTTCGCGCTGTCGCCTCGTGCACGGCAGGCCTATCCGGCGCTGATGGATGGGGCTCGCCGCTGGTTCGCGGACCGGGGCCGCGACGGATTCACCTTCCTGGCTGAAGAGGCGGGTGACGTGGAGGCCTCGGGCCTGCACGACGCCGCTCCCGACGCGAAGCCCTCCCTGTGGCTCATCCCCGCCGACCTCGCTCCCGAGTTCCTGGAGCACATCCGCGAGCAGACGGCACCCCGTCCGCTCTCCCACCCCCAGGAGGAGCTGTCATGAGCCTCATCCAGACGCAGTACCTGCCGCACGCCACGGAGACCCGCGCCCGCCTGGAGACGGACCCTGTCGTGCGCACGCTCCTGTCTCCGGACATCACGCCGGACCTGATGGCGCGCTTCCTCATCGAGTGGTCCGCCCGGGGCGCGTACATGACCGAGCCCGTGGACGGATGGATCCGCGGCGCCGGTGAGCGCTGCATCTCGCTGGGCCAGGAGAAGGTGGGCCGGCAGCTCATCACCCACGCGAAGCACGAGGCCGGCCATCACCTGATGACCCTCCAGGACGCGCGTGTGCTGACGGCGCAGTGGCACGCTGGCCACTCGTAGAAGCTGGACGCGGATGCGCTGGTCGCCCAGGCACCCACGGCCGCCATGCGCGAGTACCGGCAGGTGCACGACGAGGCCATCACCGGCGACCTGCCGCTGGGCCAGGCGGCCATCGAGTACGAGGTGGGCTACCTGGCGGTGGTGCTGGTGCCGCGCATCCTGGCGAACGTGCGCGCGGTGCTGGGACAGGGGACGCTGGACACGCTCACCTTCCTGCGCGAGCACGCGGAGGTGGACGTGGGACACACCGCGCTCAATGAGCGGATGATGGAGGGGCTCCTGAGCACCCATCCCGAGGAAGGTCGGCGGCTGGCGGCGTTCGGCTCGCGCGGGCTGGACTGCTACCTGCGCTTCCTGGACGACTGCATGGAGGCGGCGCGCCGGAGCGTGGGCGGCGTCACCGCGGCGGCGGCCTGACGTCTTCCTGGAGGGTCACGGAGCCGCGTGGCTCCGTGACTTCCAGTACTCGCGCTGCGCGGGCACCGAGACGAGCTGCCGCTCCGGATAGCGCAGCGCGGTCAGCTTCCCTCCGAACACACAGCCTGTGTCCACGCAGAGGGTGTTGTTCACCCATTCGGATTCCGTGACAGGGGTGTGGCCGTACACGACCGTCGCCGGTCCCCGGTAGTCCCGGGCCCAGTCGGCTCGCACCGGCAGGCCGTAGGCATCCGCCTCGCCGGTGGTCTCTCCGTAGAGGGCGAAGTCGCGCACCTCCGGGGTGTCCCGGCCGTGCATGGACTCCTTCAGGCCCGCGTGCGCCACCACGAGGTGACCGTCGTCCAGGACGTAATGTGGCGAGCGGGCTTCGATGAAGTCGGCGACTGCCTGGGAGAATCCGGGCGGCTCACGTTCCAGCTGCTCCAGCGTCATCGCGAGCCCGCGCGCCACGCGCACGTCCTTGCCACGCAGCTTCTTGAGCAACTTGATTTCGTGATTGCCCGGCGCGCACAGCGCCGTGCCCGCCTCGACCATTCCCATCACCAGGCGCAGCACGTCCGTCACGCCCGGCCCTCGGTCCACCAGGTCGCCCAGGAACACGACCTTGCGCCCTCCGGGCGTGGCCACGTCGAAGCCGGGGCCTCCGTCCGCTCGCGGCGCGACCGTGTAGCCCAGCTCCGTCAGCAGGGCCTTCAGCTCATCGAAGCATCCGTGGATGTCTCCGATGATGTCGAAGGGGCCGTGCTCGTCCTGGCGGTGGCACGGCAGGGGGCGGTGCTCGAAGGCCACCGCGCCCGCCGTCTCCGGCGTGAGCACGTGCACGTGCCGGATGCCTTCCTTCGTCAGTCCCTTCAGCGCGTTCTGCAGCTGCTGCATCTGGTTGCGCAGGGCTCGGGGACTGGCGTGCGACCCGGAGCGCGTGCGGTTGCGCTCCAGACAGAGCGTCTCCGGCGTGTCCATGGCCACCGCGACCAGGGCCACGTGGTGGTCGCGTGCCAGGGTCACGTAGTGACGGCGTGACTCGGCGCTGAGCGGGACGCCGTCGATGACGGTGAGCGTGCCCTTCGCGAGCCTTCGCGCCACCTCGTCGTGGAGCTTCGTTTCATTGCCCGTGCCGGGCAGCACGTCCTCGGGGAGGAAGTGCGCGTTCGCGAGGGTGGACTTGCCGGAACCGGATGGGCCTAGGAGCAGCACGAGCGACTGCTCGGGAACAGGAATCATCATGATGGGAACACCGGGGTGGGGGTCGGCGTACCGACCGGCGCCCCTTCCGGGGCAGGGCGCACGCCACGACTCCGGCGCACGATCCCTTCCGGTGCCCGGGTCACGCGAGCCTTCGCGGACCCTCCGGCGTCAGACGGGATGCGCAATCCACGGATGACCGCGTTCCCGCCTGACATGCGTTACTTCAGGGGCAACAGGTACGCTTCCAGGAACACGTCCGGACGGCGGTCCATGTCGCCCTCCGGCGTACGCTGGTAGCCCCGGCGCTGGTACATGCGCGCGACGCCCAACGCACCCTGGCGCACGTGGAGGGAGATGGCGTCCACGCCCCAGCGCTTCGCAAGGACTTCCGCCTCCGCCAGCAGCGGCTGGGCCAGGCCCTGGCCGTGGTAGCGCACCGACGTGGCCAGGGCGCGCAGGTCCGCTGTGCGGGGCAGCCAGGCTTCGGTGCCGGGCGCGCCGGGCGGGTACAGGGCCACCGTGCCCGCGACCTCTCCGTCCACCTCCGCCACCATGATGGTGCACACCTTGCGCTTGGAGGCGACGTCGCGCAGGAACGCCTTGCGCTCCTCGGAGTAGACGACCTCCGGCAGCTTCTTCGCGTACTGCGTGACGTAGGCCTCCACCAACAGGTCGCCAATTGCCTTGTCGTCCTCGGGCCGCGCCTCGCGGATGACGGCTCGCTTCACCACGTCCGTGCTCATGCGCCGCCCTCTAGCATGACGCCCCGGAGCCCGCGCGGCGCTTCCGGGCAGGCAGCCAGCGTTGTACCTCCCCCGTCCGACACGGGCCCGACCTGGCTACCAGGACCGGGGGTCCGGGACGCGGCGCTCCAAAACCTGTCCGACTGTCGGACAAGTTCGTGCCGTGTGCCTCCGGACAGGGAGGGCCCCGTCCTGGCGCGCTGCGGCAGGCGCACGTGGGGGCGTGCTCCGCGTGCGCCTATTTCCTCCGGGCGGGCACGGTCACGCGAGCGTGACGACGACGCATGCCGCCGAGTGCCCAGGCCGCGAACAGCAGGCCTCCCGCGACCGCCGCCGTTCCGCCTCCGCCCGTGGTGCAGCCTCCCGCCTGTGCGTCATCGACTGCATCCGGCGTCACATCGGAAGATGAGCCGGGCGCTCCCTGCGAGGGGCCTCCCGCGGCTTCGTCCGGCATGGGCTCCGTGCCTCCGTCCGCCGACGTCTGCGTGCCCGCGTCCGGCTGCTGCGTGCCCGCGTCCTGCGGCGTCGTTCCGGCGTCCGGCGTTTGGGGCGCGGTCAGTTCCTCGTAACGCTGGATGAGCTTCAGCCTCGCTGCGTCGAACGCGGCGCCGTCGTCCGTCACTCGCGACGCGGCCGGGATCAGGTCCCTGGCCACCTTGCGCGCGAAGTCCGGGTCTCCCGCGTCACTCACCGCCTTGAGCCACTCGTAGTCCTGCATGCCCTGGCGGATGAGCTTGAGCCGCAGCGACGCCACCGGTACGTCCGTCTTGCCACCGATGGCCTGTGGCGTACCCGGGTAGAAGAGCGTCCCGTCCCCGTTGCCGTTGAAGCGGTACTGGTCCGTCCATGCCGTGGAGAGCATGCCCACCGACTGGTAGTAGAGCTCGCCCGTCGCGCCCTCCAGGAACGTCACCCACTCCATCGCGCGCGCCTTCGCCGCCGACCGGTCCAGCATGTACGACGGCCAGCCCGCGCCCGGCTTGTTCTCCGGCGCGTTGGTCCCATACGCACAGCCGTGGCTCATGCAGCTCTGATACATCCACAACGCTGTTCCCGGACGCTCCAGGAAGTTCGTGTACGTCCCGCGCTGGTCACCCCGGAAGTTCGCGTCCGTGCCGTCCAGGTGGTTCACCAGCGGCACCGCCGTGTCCACCGCGTCTTCCAGGCCGTTGGCCTTCAGCTCGCGCGAGTTCGTCGTCAGCATCGTGCGCAGCCCGGGCGCCGCCTGGCGCACCAGGTCTCCCGTCGCGCGCACCTGCGCGAAGGGCGTGCCGTAGGGCGGCTCGTCCCCCAGCTGCACGTAGGCCCGGTCCAGCCAGCCCTTCTGCTTCATGTGCGCCGTGAAGTCCTTCAGGTTCGCCGCGTCGAGCGGACCCACGTACTCCAGGCTCGTCATCCTCGCGCCCTGCAACCGCGTTGGCGCCGTGCCGTCCAAGTAAGGGCCCCACGTCGCGTCGAAGGTGCTCCACTCCGGCGGCCACGGCTTGCGCGGGAAGAGGCTGGAGAGCGTGAAGCGGTGCTCCAACGCCATCCGCTGGTAGCGCGTGAGCAGCGGCTGCAGCTCCTCCGGCGTGCAGTCCTCGCGGCCCGTGTGCGCGCGGCACACGTGCGGCGGCCAGAGCAGGAACGCCGACGACAGCGAGGACGTGCTCGGCAACGCCGCGTCCACCACCGTCAGCCTCGCCGTCACCTGCCGCTGGAAGCCTCCGTCCGCTTCCACCGTCACCGTGCCCGTGTAGTCCCCGGGCGGCGCGTCCTCCGGCACGTGCACGTCCACCCAGAGGGCTCGTGCCTCCTTCGCGGGCACGTCGAAGGGGAAGGCGCTTCGCGTCTCACCGGCGATCTCGTCCGTGTCCGGCACCAGCCCGTCCGGCCACGCACCCACGGACTCTCCCGCCACCGACGCCTGCTTCGTCGTGACGAGCGCCTGACGGTACAGCGTCACGTCCGGCCCCGTCAGCGTCGTGGAGCCCGGGCCCTCCAGCGCGGGCAGCTTCGCGCGCACGCCCTTCAGCCCCGTGTCTCCGCCTTGCAGCGCTACCTGGAAGGAGACGAACTCGTTGCGCGCGGCGGTGAGGCGCACCTCGGTGGCGCTCCGGGCGGCGGTCCCTGACCGCACCTTCACCATCATCCCCTCGCCCCACACGGCGGGCCCGGCCGCGTACACCGGCAGGGCCACGGTCAGCGACAACAGGGCGGCACGGAACGGTCGAATCGAAGGCATGAAGAGACCAACGCGACCCGGCACCGCCTGCCTTCCCGCCCCGGATGTTCCTTGTCAGCTGGACAGGCAGACGGCCGGGGGCTCTACGCCTCGGAGGGTGGGCTCAGAGGAAGTCGCCGATGAACCACGGCAACTGCTCGCCCAACCTCTGAAGCAGGCCTCTCCGCTTCCAGCCGTGCCAGTGGACCTCCGCCGAGTGCTTGAGGTCCGCCTCGAAGGACTTCGCCAGTTCCTCCGCCAGCACCGGGTCCTCCACCATCACCGAGCCCTCGTCGGTGTGGCTGAGCGCCAGCAGATCCAGGTTGGTGGAGCCCACGATGCTCAGCGTGTCGTCCGCGACCAGCGTCTTCGAATGCATCATCGAGATCTCGTACTCGTAGATGCGCACGCCAGCCTCCAGGAGCCTCGCGTAGGACGCCCGCTGCGCGTTGAGCACGGGCCTCACGTCGTGGTAGCGGCCCGGCACCAGCACCCGCACGTCCACGCCCTCGCGCGCCTTGAGGATGAGCATGTCGCTGATGGCTTCCGACGGGAGGAAGTACGAGTTGGCGATCCACAGCCGGTGCTTCGCTGACGCGATGGACAGCAGCCACATCTTCGTGGCTTCCGACAGGAAGCGGTGCCCGGTGCTGGCGACGAAGAGGGCCCGCGCGTTGCCCGCGGGCGCGAGCTCCGGGAAGGACTCCGGGGGCAGGAAGGCGCCGCCGGACTCCTGCCAGTTCTGCGCGAAGGCGAGCTGCATGCCTCGCACGACGGGGCCCCGCACCCGCACGTTGGTGTCTCGCCAGGTCTCCGCCGCGTCGCCGTTGCCCAGCCAGCTGCGCCAGATGCCGAAGCCGCCGGTCAGCGCGACCTCGCCGTCACGGATGACCATCTTGCGGTGCATGCGCGCGCGGATCCTCGCCGCGTCCAGGGACGTCACCGCGCCCTGATAGGGACGGTAGATGCGCACGTCGCAGCCCGCGTCCGCGAGCACCGGCGCCACGACCTCGAAGTTCACGCTGCCCAGCGGATCCACGATGACCCGGCACTGCACTCCAGGGGCCCGCTCTCGCAGCGCGATGAGCAACCGGTCCGACGGGATGCCCGGACGCCAGATGTAGCTGGCGATGTGGATGCTGGAGCGCGCGGCGCGGATCTCCTCCTCGATGACGTCGAAGACGCGGCCGTTCTGCACCAACTCCACGCCGTTGCCGGGCTCCATCGGGATGCCCAGCGTCTGCTCGATGGCGAGCTCCCTCTCCGCCGGGTCCTCCGGCAGCGCGCGCAGGCGCAGGTCCTGTCGGTGGTTCGGGTAGGGACACCCCGCGGTGAGCAGGGCGAGCAGGATGGGCCAGACCAGCCGCACGGTCCGGAAGCTAGGGCAGCCCCCGCCCTTCCGCATCCGCCGTGTGTCTCCGAGTGGAGGAAGCGTGTGGATGGACACCGACACCGTCCACCCGCCGACGCTTGAGCCCCGTGACACCCCAGGCCGGTGGTGCCGGACGCGCCGCGTGCGCACTGCTGGGTGCGGACAAAGGATTCACAGGAGGACGGACACGGCATGGGGCGACAGGGGATGGCACCCGCGTACGGAGCGCTCCTGTGGGTGGGCCTGCTGGGGGCACCGGCCGCGTCCGCCTCGGTGTGGATGCAGGACGTGCCGCCCTCGAGGGATGTTTCATCCACGCCTCGGGATGAGCAGCCGCCCACGCCGGACGCGCCCGCGCCTCATGATGAATCGAGCGCCGCGGATACGCCCGCGTCACCCGCGCCTGAACCTCCGCCCCCTCCGCTGAGGCCCACCGTCCTGGATGCGCCGTTCCTGGACGCGGATCCTCCGCCTCCCGCCGTGCCTCCTCGCCAGCTGCGGCCGTTCATTCCGCACGGTGAGCCCGACACGGAGGCACCTTTGTCCGCCGGCACCTGGGTCGCGCATGGCGGTGTCACGCTGCTGCCCCTGGGCACCGTCTGGGCCGCGACCCGCGTGGGCGGTGACACGCGCCTGGGCGCCTCCGCCGCGGAGGCCGCCGCGGGCACCGTGCTCGCGTCACTTCCGGGACGCTTCCTCTTCGTCCATCCCTCCTATCCACAAGGGCGGTGGATGGAGCTGGAGGTGGGCGCGTTCGGCGCCGCGATGGTCGTCACGCCTCCCATCGCCGCGCTCGGCACCTGGGGCATGGGCGAAATCGCGTTCGGCGACAGCCAGGATCGCGGCCACGCGTACCTGGGCGCGCTCGGCGGCGCGACCGTGGGAATGCTCCTGGGCATCGCCGCGCATGAAGGCCTGCGCCACCTGGCCGGCTCCAGCGAACGGTTGGACTTCGTGCGCCAGTACCTCGCGTTCTCGCTCATCGGCAGCGGCGCGACGGTGGGCTATCAGTGGAGCCGCACTCCCAGGCGTTGACGCATTGTTTCGCCGCATCGGTGTTTCAAATTTCTTCCCGCGTGCGGCGCCTTGGCACCCCGCCCTCCGCGCGTGCGCGCGTGCCTGCAATCTCGCCAGTGGCGTTGTCAGCCCCCGTCCCTAGAGTGCTCCGTGCAGCGCCAACACATCGCAGGGAGACGACACCATGCAGGCTCGCAAGCACGTCCGTCGCATCGCCTTCGTCCTCGCCGCCGCCGCCACCGTGATGGGCCTGGGCATCGCCGCCACGCCGTCCTCCGCCGACGCGCAGGACTGCACGCCCCAGTGTTTCAAGAACCCCATCTCCGGGCAGATCACCTGTACGTACCCCTGCCCGTAGTCCCGGGCCGGGCACGACCGTGATGAAAAAAGGCCCCACCCGCTTCATGCCGGGTCGGGGCCTTCTTCCTGCGCGAAGAGCGCGTGCTACTCCGAGCGCATCGCCTCCACGGGGTCCAGCTTCGCCGCGCGCGCCGCCGGGTAGATGCCGAACGCCAGCCCCACCCCGCAGCTCATCACCAGCGACACCACCACGGACCACATGGGGACCTCCGTGGGCAGGTTGATCATCCACCGCGCCAGGTGCGCCAGGCCCACGCCCAGCGCCACGCCCACCGCGCCGCCCACCAGCGACAGCACCACCGCCTCCAGCGCGAACTGCGCGAGGATGCGGTAGCGCTTGGCCCCCAGCGCCTTGCGGATGCCAATCTCCCGCGTCCGCTCCGTCACGGCGACCAGCATGATGTTCAGGATGCCGATGCCGCCCACCAGCAGCGACAGGATGCACACGCCGAAGCTGGCCGCGGACACCGCCGCGGAGAGGCTGTTGAACATCTGCGTGGCGCTCGCATTGTTGTAGAGGAAGAAGTCGTCCGCGTCGGTCGGCTTGAGCCCGTGGCGGCGGCGCATGAGCAGCGTCACTTCATCCTGGGCCCGCTGGAGCACCTCCGGGGACTGCGCCTGGATGCTGATGCGGAAGTCGCGCACGCCGAACATGCCCGCGAACGTGGACAGGGGAATCATGGCCTGGTTGTCCTGGCTGCCGCCGCCCAGGAACCCGCCCCGGCGCTTGAGCGTGCCCACCACCTGGAAGGTGCGGCCCAGGAGGCGGAACTCGCGGTTCAGGGGGTCCAGGCCGGGCCACAGCGTGTCCGCCAGGTCCTGGCCAATCACCGCCACGCGCCGGCCGTCCACGAACTCCGCGTCCGTGAAGGGCCGCCCGGTGGAGAGGCTCACCGAGTTGGTGTTGAAGTACTCCGCAGTGCCGGCCCAGACGTTCACGTTGGGACGCGACTCGCGGTCGGCGGTGGAGGCCTTCTGGCCGCCCTTGGAGTCCTCGCCGGCCGCCTGCGCGATGGAGGGCTGCGTGCGGATGGCGTCCAGGTCCGCGTAGGTGAAGCGCGGCCGGCGCGCGAGCTCCGCGATGGACAGCTCACCCTGGCCGAAGGGCAGCCGCTGCACCTGGAAGCAGTCGCTGCCCAGGTCCGACATCTGTTCGTTCACCTGGTTCCGGAGGCCCTCGATGAGGGCCATCATGGACACCACCGTGGTGACGCCGATGACGATGCCCAGCAGCGTCAGGAAGGAGCGCAGGGGGTTGGAGCGGAACGTGCCGAACGCCAGCCGCACCGTGTCCCAGAAAGCCATCCACATGGTCAGGTCTCCCGCTCGCGCCTATTCGTGGCGGAGCGCTTCCACGGGGTCCAGGTTCGCGGCGCGCGCCGCCGGCCAGATGCCGAACAGCAGGCCCACCACCGCGGAGAAGCCCACGCCCAGCACCACCGTCATGGGCTGCACCGCCGCCGCCAGGGGCGTGAGGTAGTTCACCAGCCACGCGAGGCTCATGCCCACCGCGGTGCCCATCGCGCCGCCCACCGCGGACACGCTGGCCGCCTCCATGAGGAACTGGAAGATGATGGTGTGCTTGCGAGCGCCCAGCGCCCGCCTCACGCCAATCTCACGCGTCCGCTCGCGCACGGACACCAGCATGATGTTCATGATGCCGATGCCGCCCACCAGCAGCGTGATGAGCCCGACGCCGGTGGCCGCGCCGTAGAGCGCGCCGGTGAGCTGCGCGTACATGTTGGCCAGCTGATCCGGCCGGTTGATGGCGAAGTCGTCCGGCGCGCCGGGCTTGGTGTTGCGTTCCCGGCGCAGCGTCTCCGTGAGCCGGTCCTGCACGCGAGGGACGTTCTCCTGCTCGTCCACCGCGAGCACCAGGGTCACGTCACGCAAGGTGCCGAAGTGCCCCTGGAACGCGGTGTACGGCAGCATCACCACCAGGTCCACGTTCTGCCCCAGCAGCGTGCCGCGCTCCACGATGACGCCCGCGACGCGGTAGGGGCGGCGGTCCACGAGGATGCGGTGGCCCACCGGGTTGATGCCCGGGAAGAGCACCTTGCCCACCTCCGCGCCAATCACCACGACGGGGGAG
This sequence comes from Corallococcus sp. AB032C, assembly GCF_003668935.1. Lineage (NCBI taxonomy): Bacteria > Pseudomonadati > Myxococcota > Myxococcia > Myxococcales > Myxococcaceae > Corallococcus > Corallococcus sp. AB032C. The sequence continues at coordinate 25,892 of NZ_RAWP01000050.1, forward strand.
CGGTTGTCCACGTCCGCCTGCGTGAGGAAGCGCCCCTGCCCCATCTCCACGGAGGACGTCATCGCGTAGTCGGGGCTGGTGCCCATGGTCTGCACGGAGGCGAGCTTCCGGCTCTGGAAGGACACCTCCGCGTTGACGAACATCATGGGGGCCACCGCGATGACGTGCTCGGAGGCGGCGCGCATGGGCTCCACCAGGTCCAGGGAGAGCGTCTTGCGGTTGCGGTACGCCCACCAGTCCCCGTTCATCACCCAGGGGAACTTGGACACCTGCAGCGTGTTGGAGCCAATCTTGTTGAGCTGGTCCGCGAACGAGCTGTTCAAGCCCTGGATGATTCCGACGATGGCCAGCAGCGTGCACACGCCCACGCCGATGCCCACCGTGGTGAGCACCGTCCGCAGCCGGTTGGAGCGCAGCGAGGTCAGCGCGATGCGCGCGCCCTCCCACACGTCGACCCGGAAGTTCACGAAACCACCCCTTCACGCATGGAAGCCGCGCGGCCTGGCGCACACCGGGAGGGTCCCCGGCGGACGGGCCGCGTCAGGCACTCTACGCCCAGGAGGGCCGCCCATTGCACGCGGCCTTCACCGGACGGCGTTTCACGGCGGGATTTTCCCATTTCAGGGCAGCACGGTCACCGTGTCACCGGTCAAGCGCACCTTGACGGTGACCTCGTTGGGGAGCGTGTCGGCCTCGTCCACGATGTGGTTCTCGTCCACTCCCACGCGCACCGTGTACTCGCCGTCCGGGGTGTCGGTGACGTCCAGCCACTGGCAGGGCAGGTCCGCGGTGTAGACGTCCGACCAGCCAGGCGAGATGCCCGTGCCCGGGTCGTACCAACTGTATGGCTCCCCGTCCGCGCAGTACTGGGTGAAGTCGATCATGTAGAAGCCCTGCTTGCGCCCCACCGACGTCGTGTTGCCCGCCGCGTCCTTCAGGTCGTAGCCGGCGAAGTTCGTCAGGTGGTGGTGCTCGTGGCACTCGTCGTAGACGAAGAGGTCCGGGCGCTCCTCGGGTGAGGGCACCACCAGCGGGCCCGTGCCCATGTTCATGATGGAGGTGGTGAAGCGCAAAAGGCGCCGCTCACCGCCCGCGGGCACGCAGCCCTCGCGCACCTCGCAGGAGTCCGCCGTGAAGGAGCGCCGGTCGATGTAGAGCGAGCGGGCGATGACGTCCCGGTCCACCGTGAGGTCCGGCTTGCCGTTCACGGGGTCCACCTGGAGGCCGCACATCCGCGTGGGAGCCAGCGCGGGCGCGGGCTCCTGCGAGTCCGGCACCGCGCCGCCGCCGAACACCATCACCCGGCCCAAGGCGGACTCGCCGCTGCCTCCCGAGGGTGTGCCCGCGGGAGTGCCGCTGAGGCCCGGGGACACCCCCACCACCAGGTCGTCGTACCCGTCACCGTCCAGGTCGCCCGCGGAGGCCATGCCCAGGTAGTCGGTGCCCATCGACGTCCGGAGGTCGAGCCGGTTGGCGCGAGGCCACGCCCACACCGGCTCCAGCGGGCCAGACACGTTCGCGGTGGGGCGGAAGAGGTACGCGCGGCCCACGGCGCCGATGGCGAAGTCGTGGCCCGTGCCGCCCTCCACCATGGAGCCCACGGAGACGACGGTCTTGTTGAAGGTGACGTAGGCCTGTCCAAAGAGGGGGAAGGCCGCGTCGTCCATCGGCTGCCAGGTGACCTGCGGCGCATAGCCCTGGCCCGCGGCGTCGGACAGGTGCAGGCGCTGGCTGCCGTCCAGCAGCAGGAGCGCCTCCGCGCGGCCGTCCCCATTCAGGTCGGGCAGCGCGGCGAACAGCTCGGCCTGGCCCGTCCACACGGGCTGCGCGGTGAGTGGCCCTTCACAGACGTGAGCGCTGCCCGCCTTGCACCCCAGGAAGAGCTCCACCTTGAAGTCGTCGTGGGTCACGGCCAGGTCCTTGACCCCGTCCCCGTCGACATCCCCCGCGGGGTTGGGGACACCGGTCAGCTTGCGCACGGCGGTGAAAGCGCCCTCCGGTGCTCCCGGCGTCGCCCGGTACACGGTGAGCTCCCCGTCGAGCGTGGAGACGGCGAGCTCGTCCTTCCCGTCCCCGTCCAGGTCCAGCAGCCGCGCGCCGCTGAAGCGCAGGGTGGCGGAGTCCGGCGCACGGAACACCGGCTGGGCCAGCACCTGGGACAGGTCCGGCCCGCCCTTGAAGACGCTGACGCCGAAGGCGGTGGCGACGAGCACGTCCGCGTACGCGTCCCCGTCGATGTCGCCCGTGGTCACCGTCATCCGGCTGCTGGAGGCGCGGGGGCTGGGGTGCACCCACGTCAGCGTCGTGGTGACGGGCGTCTTCGAGAAGTCGCGCGCCTCGCCCGCGTACACCATCACGCGGCCAGGGTCCGTCTGGGTGCCCGAGCAGGGCGCGGACGTCACCAGCAGGTCCTTGCGCCCATCCCCGTTGAGGTCGCCCACCGCCACGGTGCGGCCGAAGCATTCCCTGGGGTTCGCGCCGTCACCGGTCACCTGCCAGCGCGGCGTTTCGGAGAGGGTGGGGCCCGCGTCCGGCGTGCCCGCATCCGGCTGGGGGTTCGGATCATCCTTGCAGCCCGGCAGGCACAAGAGCCCCACCACCGCGCAGGACCGCGCGAATCGCATCCGCATCGTGTCGTTCTCCCCGGAATGAAACCGGCCGGCATTGCACCGGCCCCATCCCCAGGAGTCCCTTCGCGGTGAAACGATGCGCTCGGCCCGCCCTTTCGCTTCAGGGCAGCACGGTCACGGTGTCCCCCTTCAGGCGCACCTTGACGGTGGCCTCGTTGGGGAGCGCGTCGAGCTCGTCGATGATGTGATTCTCATCCACGCCCACCCGCACGGTGTAGTCGCCGTCCGGGGTGTCGGTGACATCCAGCCACTGGCAGGCGGTGTCCGCCGTGTAGACGTCCGACCAGCCCGGCGAGATGCCCGTGCCCGGGTCGTACCAGGCGAACGCGGTGCCGTCCGCGCAGTACTGCGTGAAGTCCACCATGTAGAAGCCCTGCTTGCGCCCCACGGACAGGGAGTTGCCGGAGGCGTCCTTGAGGTCGTAGCCGGCGAAGTTCACCAGGTGGTCGTGCTGGTGGCACTCGTCGTAGACGAAGAGGTCCGGCCGCTCCTCCGGCGAGGGCACCACCGCGGGCGCGGTGCCCAGGTTCACGATGGAGGTGGTGAAGCGCAGCAGGCGCCGCTCGCCGCCCGCGGGCACGCAGCCTTCCCGCACCTCGCAGGCGTCCGCCGCGAAGGAGCGCCGTTCGATGTAGAGCGTGCGGGCGATGACGTCCCGGTCCACCGTGAGGTCCGGCTTGCCGTTCACCGGGTCCAGTTGGAGGTTGCACATCTTCGCGGGTATCAGCAGGGGCGCGGACTCCTCCGAGTGCCCCTCCACTCCGCCACCGAACACCACCACCCGGCCCGGGGCGCGCGTGCCGTCGTTCTCCTGCGACAGGCCTACCACCAGGTCGTCGAAGCCGTCTCCGTCCAGGTCTCCTGGGCTGGCCACGCTGGGGACGGTGAAGCCCAGCATCGTCTGGGGCAGGAGGCGGTTGGCGCGCGGCCACGCCCACACCGGCGTCAGCGGGCCGGACACCTTCTCCTGGGGGCGGAAGAGGTACACGCGCCCCAGCGAGGCGAGCACGAAGTCGTGGCCCTTGCTCGCCACCGCCATGGAGCCCACCGAGAGGCTCTGGGCGGCCACGCTGGGGAAGGCCGGGTCGTCCATCAACGTCCACACGGGCGAGGCGGAGTAGCCCTGCACGGAGGCGTCGGACAGGTGCAGGCGCACGGTGCCCCGGAGCCCCGCGAGCATCTCCGGACGGCCGTCTCCGTTCAGGTCCGGAATCCCTCTCACGCTCTGCGCCGTGCCTTTCCACACCGGCTGCGTGGTGAGCGGTCCATCACAGACACGCGAGCTGTCCGCCTTGCAGCCCAGGAAGAGGCCCTGGCTGTTCTCCTCGTCGTACAGGGGGATGAGCAGGTCCTGGGCGCCGTCCCCGTCCGTGTCTCCCGCGGGCTGCGCGTAGCCGGACAGCACGCGCACGTTGGTGAAGGGGCCCTCCTTCCCTCCGGGCGTCGCGCGATAGATCGTGGTGCTCCCGGTGAAGGTGGAGACGATGAGGTCGTCCAGCCCGTCGCCATCCACGTCCAGCAGCCGCCCGATGGCGAAGCGCGTGGTCGACGAGTCCGGAACGCGGAACAGCGGCTGGGCGAACACCTGGGACAGGTCCGGCCCGCCCTTGTACACGCTGACGCCGTAGTAGCTCTTCACCACCACGTCCGCGTACGCGTCCCCGTCGACGTCGCCCGTGCCCACCGTCATCTGGTAGCCCGACGTGCGCGGGCTGGGATGCACCCACGACAGCGTGGAGGTGACGGGTGTCTGGGAGAAGTAGGACGCCTGCCCCGAGTACACCATCACGCGGCCAGGGTTCGTGGGGCCGCTGGTGCACGGCGGTGAAGTCACCACCAGGTCCTGGCGGCCGTCCCCGTCGAGGTCCCCCAGCGCCACGCCTCGGCCGAAGCACTCCTTCGCGTCGAGGCCATCGCCTTCCACCTGCCAGCGTGGCGTTTCGGAGAGGGTGGGCCCGGCGGTGCCGGCATCGTCTTGAGAGCCCGCGTCCGGGACACCCGCGTCGGGCTGGGGCTTGGGGTCGTCCTTGCAGCCCGCCGTCAGGAACATCACCACGGCGCAGGCCAGCGCTCCACGGGTCCGCATGTTCACTCCTGGGCAGGACGCGCTCACGCCCCCAGCGCATCCGATGTCCGGCATGAAGGGGTGCGCAGGATAGAGCGGCGCGCTCCGTTCCCCGAAAGGCCCTTGCTGAATGAACGGTGCTTCCGACACCTGCCCGACGGCGCATTGCCTTCCGGACGGAGAGCAGCCGGGCAGGCGGACGTGGCCAGCCCCCGACGCCGTCCCCAGATTCGCGCGAATGCGCGCGCCCTGAGTGCGTGCCCGAGCCATGGCCGACACCGCCGCCGACACCGCCCTGGACTCCCGCGCCGCTCCGGCCTCCGAGCGGTTCAGCCGTTCACAGAAGGCCTTCACGCTGGCGGGAGCGCTGCTGGGGCTGCTGCTGGCGGCGTTGGACCAGACCATCGTGGCCACGGCGGGCCCTACCATCCAGGCGGACCTGCACATCGCGCCGGAGCATTACCCGTGGCTCACCACCGCGTACCTGGTGGCCTCCACGATGATGGTGCCCGTGTGGGGCAAGCTGTCCGACCTGATGGGCCGCCGCGCGGTGCTGGTGGCGGGCATCGCCGTGTTCCTCACCGGCAGCTTCCTGTGTGGCGCGGCCCGCTCCACGCTCGTGCTCATCCTCTGTCGCGCGGTGCAGGGGCTGGGTAGCGCGGCGCTCTTCACCGGTTCGCTGGCGGTGGTGGCGGACCTGTTCCCGCCGCGCGACCGGGGCAAGTACCAGGGCCTGTTCGGCGCGGTGTTCGGCCTGTCCAGCGTCATTGGCCCGCTGGCCGGCGGCTTCATCACCGACTCGCTGGGCTGGCACTGGGTGTTCTTCATCAACCTGCCGGTGGGCGCGCTCGCGCTCGCGCTCATCTTCCTGCGCATGCCGCCGCTCAAGCCGGAGGGCGTGCACGGCGGGAAGCTGGACCTGTTGGGCGCGGTGGCGCTGGCGGTGGGCGTCGTGCCGCTGCTGCTCGCGCTCAGCCTGGGCCATGGCGCGGCGACACCCCGGGCGGGCGGGTTCCCGTGGGGCTCCGCGCCCATCCTGGGATTGTTCGCGCTGTCGGCGGTGGGGCTGGGGCTCTTCGTGTGGCGGGAGCGCCGTGCGAAGGAGCCTCTCTTGGATCCGTCACTGTTCCGCCTGCGCGCGTTCTCCGCGGGCAACGCGGCGGTGTTCACCATTGGCGCGGTGTTCCTGGCGTCCGTCACCTTCCTGCCGCTGTTCATGGTGAACGTGGTGGGGCTGTCCGCGACGCACTCCGGGCTGACGCTGACGCCGCTGACGCTGGGCGTGGTGGCGGGCAATGTCCTGTCCGGGCAGCTGGTGTCGCGGATGGGCCGCTACAAGGCGCTGATGGTGGGGGCGCTGCTGTTCCTCATGGGCGGCTTCGCGGTGATGGGCTTCACGCTGACGCCCGACTCCACCCAGGCCGAGGTCACGGTGAAGATGGTGCTGGTGGGCCTGGGCCTGGGCCCGTCCATCCCGCTCTACACCGTGGCCGTGCAGAACTCCGTGCCGCCCCAGCGCATTGGCGTGGCCACGTCCGCGACGACGTTCTTCCGGCAGCTGGGCATGACGGTGGGCGTGGCGCTCCTGGGCTCCGTGTTCGCGGGCACGCTGGGCCGGGAGATGCACGCGCGCACGCAGCAGGCCACGCGCGGGCTGCCTCCGGACGTGCGACAGGAATTGCACGCGTCCGCGCCGTCGGGCCTGGGCGGAGGAGAAGGCGCGCCGCAGGGCCAGCGGTTCCAGCCGGAGCAGGTGAAGGCGAAGCTGCGGGAGGGTTTCGCCGAGGAGCGGCGGCAGGTTCTGCAAGAAGGGCCCGAGGCTCGCGCGCGCGTGGACGCGGACGAGGCCCGCGCATTGTCCACCGTGGACCGCGTGGAGCGCGCGATGAAGGAGTCCTTCACCCGCGCGACGATGGCCGTGTACCGCTTCGCCATCTTCGTCGCGCTGGCGGCTCTGCTCGTCACGCTGCTCTTGCCGGAGCTGCCGCTTCGCAAAGGCAGTCCACGCAAGGCCGCCGCGGAGGCGTAGCGCTCCCGCCGCGCGGAAGCCGGACTCGTGGGTCCGGCCCCTTCGCGCGGCCTGCGTCGATGCGCGCTACTTCTTCGGCGGCGGAGGCGTGTCCGACTCCGGCGCGGTGGGACGCACGAGCGTGCCCGGCGACTCCGCCAGCGCGTACGCCATCCACGTCACCGCGGCGGTGCTGCGCGACAGGTCCTGGGGGTCCACCTTGTCCAGCGTGTCCGCCATGGAGTGGTGCACGTCGAAGTAGCGGCTGCTGTCCACCCGCACGCCCACGAAGGGCACGTGCGCGGGCTCCATCGGACTCAGGTCCGCGCCCGTCGCGTGCCCCACCAGGAACCGAGCGGCGCCCAGTCCTTCCAACGGCGCCAGCCACGGACGCATCAGCGCCTCACCGCCCGGCCCCGCGTGCAGGCTCACGCCCAGGGGCCGCCCGCCGCCCGCGTCCATTTCAATCGCGGCCACGTGCTTGGGCAGCTCCTTCGCGTGCGCCTCCGCGTACGCGCGGCCGCCGCGCAGCCCGTTCTCCTCGTTCATGAACAGCACCACGCGCACCGTGCGCCGGGGCGCCTGGGGCAGCTTCGCGATGAGCCGCGCGGCCTCCATCACCATCACCACGCCCGCGCCGTCGTCATGCGCGCCCGTGCCCACGTCCCACGAGTCCAGGTGCGCGCCCAGGAGCACCACCTCGTCCGGCTTCTCGCGGCCCCGCACCTCCGCCACCACGTTGGACGAGTCCGCGTCCGGCAGGTCCGAGCACCCCAGCACCAGCCGCACCTTCACCGCCCCGCCCTGGAGCATCCGGTGCAGCGTGAGCGCGTCTTCCACCGACACCGCCGCCGCGGGCAGTCGCGGGCCGCCTTCGTCGAAGCGCGTGGACCCCGTGTGCGGCGTGCGCAGCGACGCCGTGGCCAGCGAGCGCACCAACGCGGCCACCGCGCCCTGCTTCGCCGCCGCCGCCGGACCCCTGCCTCGCAGCCCCGCGAACCGGCCGTAGTCCGCCGCCTCCGACATGGTGTGGTTGAAGAACACGATGCGGCCCTTCACCTTGTCACCCAGCGCCGCCAGCTCCTCCAGCGAGCTCACCTCCACCACCTCCGCCGTGATGCCCTCCGGCGGCGTGGGCGCGCTGCCGCCCAGGGCCAGCAGCGCCAGCGGCAGGCCGCGCGTGCGCTCGGAGGCGAGGATTTCGCCGTGCTCCTCGCCCCGCACCCAGCGCGGCACCTTCACCGGCTCCTTCCACGCCTTCACCCCGTCCGCCTGGAAGGAGCGCAGAGCCCACTGCACCGCGGCCTCCGCGGACTCGGAGCCGGACAGGCGCGGCCCGATGCCATCCGTCAGCTCCGCCAGCCGCGCGTACGCATGGCCTTCCGCGAGCGCGGGCCCCACCAGCTTCGCCGCCGTGGCCTGCTGCGCGGCGCTCAGCTTCGTCACGGCCGGGGGCGTGGCCTTCACCGACGAGGTGGCCGGGGACTTCGGCGCGGGCTCCTGGGACGGAGCGGTCGCCGTGTTCTGGGGGGAAGGCGATGCCGAGGTGAGCAGCTGCAGCGCCAGCGAGACGGGCAGGACGAAGGTGGACGTGGACACTCGAATCCTCGAGGGGACTTGATGAGTGATGAGGGGCGGGGTGGAAGTCCCAGGGGCCACCGCGCGCCGAGAGGGGGAACGCGGCGCGCGGGGCTCAACTGGGACGTCACGCACCGGTTCCGCGGTTGGGGAACGCGAGGCCCGGTACATACGCCATCTTCCAAGAAGAAGAGGACGTGCGTGCATTCTTTAAAGAAATTCCCGGCAGCGTCAAGGCGGGAAGTGAGCATTGCGACCCGCGGGTGATGTGAGTGTTCACGACTCTCCGCAACGCGGGACGTCCCATGGCTCGCATTTGCCCTGGGTAACCCGTGACGTCTTCCAGCTTCTGGAGGCCCTGGACCCGATTCCGGAGGCCCAGGACACGCCGCCGCGCGCCGTATTCCCAGGGTTCAGGACGACCTGACGCCCTGGCTGCCCTGCGTCAAGGCGACAGGGCGGAGGGGCCCGCGCGCCGGCACGACGGACTGGCGACGCACCTTCGGGCGTTCACCCGGAACAGCCGGGCGCGGACGCCGTCACCGGGGAGGTGTTCCGGTTCTGGAGGAATGCCTCCTTCGGAATTCTCCGTTGCCCACCCCGGAGGACCCGGGCGACAGTGCCACGGCCGGAGGTCGTCCCCCCCGACCCGCGGTCCCCCGCTCATGATCGTGCCCCTTTCCGAAACGGAACAGGCCCTGAGGGCCGAGGTCGAACGTCTGCGATTCCGCCTGCGCGCCGCGGGCCTGGATGACGGCACAGGCACGGTCCCCAACGTCCCGGCGCCCCCTGGCGGGAACGCCGACGCGCGCGTGAAGCAGGAACAGCTGCGGCTGGCCCAGGAGGCGGGCGGCATTGGGGTGTTCACGCTGGACATCGCCACCAACCAGCTGACGGTGACGCCGGAGTTCTGCCGGCTGTACGGCGTGCCGGTCTCGGACATCCTGCCCGCATCGGTCATCGAGGCGCTCGCGCTGGAGGAGGACCGGCACCACGTGTCCAACGCGCGCACGCGCTCCTCGGGGCGGGTCACGCCGTCGGTGGAGTACCGCATCCGCCGGCATGACACCGGGGACGTGCGGTGGATCCACCGGCGGGCGTCGCTGGTGTACGACGCGGCCGGCAAGCCCGTGCATCTGGTGGGCATCACCCAGGACATCACCGAGCGCCACCAGGCCGACGATGCCTTGCGCGAGGCGAACGAGCGCGTGCAATTGGCGCTGAACGCCGAGGCAATGATTGGCACCTGGGTGTGGGACGTGCCCGGCAACCGCGTCGTCGCGGACGAGCGCTTCGCGCACTCCTTCTCACTGGACCCCGTGCAGGCGCGCGAAGGTCTGCCCATCTCCCAGTTCGTGGCCGCCATCCACCCGGAGGACCGGCCCCGGGTGGAAGCGCTCATTGCCCGCGTGCTGGAGACGGGCGGTGCGTACCGCTCCGAGTACCGCGTGCTCCGCGCCGACGGCGCGAACCGGTGGGTGGAGGCCAGCGGCCACTGCCAGCTTTCCGCGCGGGGCGCGCCGCTGCGCTTTCCCGGCGTGCTGGTGGACATCGACTCGCGCAAGCGGGCGGAGCTGCGGCAGACGGCGCTGCTGGAGATGGCGGACCGGCTGCGCGAGGCCTCTTCCCCGGACGCCGCCGCGAAGCTGGCCATGGAGGTGGTGGGGCGGATGCTGGGCGTGCCGCGCGCGGGCTACGGCACGGTGGACGCGGCGCACGCGCTGGTGCTGATGCACCCGAACTGGGTGGCCTCGCCGGACGTGGTGCGCGTGGAGGGCGTGCACCGCTTCCACGACTACGGCGTGTTCCTGGAAGACCTCCTGAAGGGCGAGGTGGTGGCCATCCCGGACGTGCGGGAGGATCCGCGCACGGCGCCCCATGCGGCCACGCTGGAGCAGGTGGGCATCCGGGCACTGTTCAACATCCCGCTGCTGGAGCACGACCGGTTCGTGGCGGTGCTGTTCCTGCACGACGTGCAACCGCGCACGTGGACAGCGGAGGAGATCGAGCTGTCGCGCAACGTGGCCGACCGCGTGTGGGCGACGCTGTCCAGGCTCAAGGCGCTGTCGGACCTGAAGCTGGCCAACGAGACGCTGGAGCAGCGCGTGGCGCAGCGCACGCGGGAGCGGGACCGCGTGTGGAACGTGTCCCAGGACCTGCTGGTGGTGGGGAGCCTGTCGGAGGGGAAGTTCCTCAGCGTCAACCCTGCCTGGACGCAGATGCTGGGGTGGACGGAGGAGGAGCTGCTGGGCCGCACGTCGGAGTGGCTGGAGCGCCCGGAGGACTACTCGCGGACGCGCTCCGAGGTGCACCGCCTGGAGGGAGGAAATCCCACGCTGAACTTCGAGAGCGCCTACCGGTGCAAGCACGGCGGCTACCGGCGCATCTCCTGGACGGCGGTGCCGGTGCCGGAGGACGGCGTGCTGTACGCCAGCGGGCGCGACGTCACCGAGCAGCGGCAGACGGAGGAGCAGCTTCGTCAGGCACAGAAGATGGAGGCGGTGGGGAAGCTCACGGGCGGCGTGGCGCACGACTTCAACAACCTGCTCCAGGTGGTGGGCGGCAACCTGCAACTGCTCCAGCGCGACGTGGCGGGCAACGAGCGGGGCTTGAATCGGGTTCGGTCAGCGCTGGGCGCGGTGGAGCGCGGGGCCCGGCTGTCCGGACAGTTGCTGGCGTTCTCGCGGCGGCAGCCGCTGGAGCCGCGCTCCCTGAGCCTGGGCCGGCTGGTGCGGGGCATGGACGACCTGTTGCGCCGCGCGCTGGGCGAGGACGTGGAGGTGGAGACGGTCATCGGCGGCGGGCTGTGGAACACGATGGCGGATCCGCACCAGTTGGAGAACGTCATCCTCAACCTGGCCATCAACGCGCGCGACGCGATGGGAGGCGCCGGGAAGCTGACGCTGGAGTTGAGCAACGCGTCGCTGGACGACCACTACGCGCAGGCGCACCCGGAGGTGATGGCCGGGGCGTACGTGCTGCTGGCGGTGTCGGACACGGGCGGGGGCATGTCGCAGGAGGTGATGGAGCGCGCGTTCGAGCCCTTCTTCACCACGAAGCCAGAGGGCCGGGGCACGGGTCTGGGGCTGAGCATGGTGTACGGCTTCGTGAAGCAGTCCGGCGGGCACGTGAAGCTCTACAGCGAGCTGGGGCTCGGCACGACGGTGAAGGTGTACCTGCCGCGCGCCTTCCAGCCGGAGGCGCCGGTGACGGAGGTGGTGACGGGGCCCGTGGAGGGCGGGAAGGAGACCATCCTCGCGGTGGAGGACGACGCGGAGGTCCGCGCGACGGTGGTGGAGCTGCTGACGGAGCTGGGCTACCGCGTGTTGCGCGCGGTGGACGGCCAGAGCGCGCTGTCCATCCTGAAGAGCGGCGTGGCGGTGGACCTGCTCTTCACGGACGTGGTGATGCCGGGGCCGGTGCGCAGTCCGGAGCTGGCGCGGCAGGCGAAGTCGCTGCAGCCGGACATCGAGGTGCTCTTCACGTCCGGCTACACGGAGAACGCCATCGTGCACGGCGGCCGGCTGGACCCGGGCGTGAGCCTCTTGTCCAAGCCGTACCGGCGCGAGGACCTGGCGCGCAAGGTGCGGGCGCTGCTGGACCAGCGGCAGCAACGGATGGCGACGCCGAAGCTCCAGTGGCCGGAGGTGCCGCGCCCCGGGGAAACGTCGGCGACGCTGGAGGCCGCGCGGCGGATGCGCGTGCTGCTGGTGGAGGACGACGAGGACATCCGCGCGTCCGCCGGCGAGTTGCTGGGGCTGCTGGGCCACGCGGTGATGTCGGTGGCGAGCGCGGAGGAGGCGCGGGTGGCGCTGGCGGCGGAGCGGTTCGACGTGCTCTTCACGGACGTGACGCTGCCGGGCATGTCCGGCGTGGACCTGGCGCGCGAGGTGGCGCTGCGAAAGCCCGCCATGAGCATCATCATCGCGTCCGGCCATGGCCGCGCGGCGCTGGACGGGGATCCGCGGCAGTGGCTGGGCGTGGTGGTGCTGCCCAAGCCCTACGCGCTGCCGCAGATACAGCAGGCCCTGGCCCAGGTGGCCGCGACGGCCCGCTGAGTGGTCAGCCGCGCTGGCGCTCCAGGAAGGCCAGCAGGCCTTCCGTGTTGCGGCGCTCGTGGTCGTCCAGGGATGGCAGGTACTCGCGGACCTCCGCGAGCATGGCCTCCGCGGCGGGCAGGTCCGCCGGGGAGACCTTGAACGCCCACTGCCAGTACTCCGCGGCCGTGTACGAGTACATCCGGGTGTCCACCGGATGCTTCAGGTAGGCGCGCAGGGCGCCTCTTACGATCCGTGGGGTCTGCCCCCAATGCGCGCCGCAGAAGAAGGCGGTCTTGGCGATGAAGCGGAGAAGCGAAGCTGACGGAACCCGTCCCGCATGTCGCCGCTCCACCTGCTTGAGGCCCGCGCGGAACCGAGGCCAGTCCCTGGGCGCGAGGCCACTCACGTCCGACACATCATCGATGAAGGCACTCCAGGCCGGATCCCTAAAGGGCGGATCCTGGAACGCCTTCTTCATTTTCGCGGGCATTCCAATGCCTTCCCGTTCCAGCTGTAAACGGCGTCAGGCCAGAACCCGTTGGCCATGCAATAGGACCGACACGAGTCACAACGGCTCTCTCCCTCCACCCGTCCTGGCTTGCGCTCTCCGCCCGCATCGACACAGCGAATGTAGTCCTGGGTGCAGGTCTCCCTGACCCGTTCCTTCTCCGTCTTCTCCAGTTCTTTATCCGCCCCGGGTGGAGGCAACGGGTTCGGCTTCCGGGGCCGGGGCGGCGACACGGTTTCAAGCTGCTCGCACGCCGCCGCCGAGCCGCTCTTGCATTGGCAATCCACCGTGCTGACGCAGCCCGGCCCGGGCCCCGGGCCCAGGGACTGCCGGAACTGTCGCGGGCCACCTGCGCAGCCCGCGACAGTTCCACAAAACAACATCACGAGTCCTAATCGCACACCTGCTCCGTGGCGTGCGTGGTGGCGCGGGGGCTCCAGCCCTCGTTGCCGTCCTTCTCGAAGTAGAACTTCGCGCGCGTGCGCTGCCGCGTGCCCACTTCATTCAGCGTGTTCGCGTCGTACAGCCGGCCGTTCACCATCGTGTAGCGCACCGTACGGCTGTTGGAGATGTCCTCCAGGGGGTTCTTGTCCAACACCACCAGGTCCGCCAGCTTCCCCACCTCCAGCGAGCCCAGGTCCTTGTCCATGCCCAGGTGGCGCGCGCCGTTGATCGTGCCCGCGCGCAAGGCCTGCATCGGGGACATGCCGCCCTGCACGAACATCGCCAGCTCCCAGTGCGCCGCCAGGCCTTCACGCTGACCGTGCGCGCCCAGTTGCACGCTCACGCCCAGGTCGTTCAGCTCCTTCGCCGCGCGGGCCACGTTCTGGTGGTTGAACTCCTCGTCAGGAATCATCACGCGGCGCCGTGAGCGCCCGTCCACCACGCGCCGGGGCACGAACGACAACAGGCGCGTGTCCTCCCAGACGTTCGTCTTCTGGTACCAGTAGTTCTCCCCCATGAGCCCGCCGTAGGCCACGCCCAGCGTCGGCGTGTAGTCCACCTGCGTGCCCTTCCAGAGCTGGCGCACGTCGTCGTAGATGCGCGACACCGGCAGCGAGTGCTCCAGCCCCGTGTGCCCATCCACCACCATGGTCAGGTTGTGCTGGAGCAGCGATCCGCCCTCGGGCACCACCAGCATGTCCAGCTCGCGCGCCGCCTGGAGGATCTTCTGCCGCTGGTCGCGCCGGGGCTGGTTGTAGCTCTTCACGCTGAACGCCCCCAACGCCTTCATCCGCCGCAGGTGACGGCGCGCGTCGTCCAGCGTGTCGATTTCCACGTGCGCGTCCGCGCTCGCCGCCCCGTACAGGATGGTGCCCGTGGAGAAGATGCGCGGCGACGTCAGCATCCCCGCCTTGCCCAGCTCACTCGCGGCGAAGATGGTCTCCGAGTGGTTGGACGGGTCGTGCAGCGTCGTCACCCCGAACGCCACCGACGCCGCCTGCACCCAGCTCTGCTCCGGCATCAGCCCGTCCACGCCCATGGCCCCGTGCCAGTGCACGTCAATCAGGCCCGGCATCAGCGTCTTGCCCTTCACGTCCACCACCTTCGCGGACGCGGGCACGTTCACCTTCCCCACCGGGCCCAGCGCCACGATGCGGTTGCCCTTCACCACCACCACGCCCTCCTCCACCACCTGCTCGCCCTTCATGGTGACCAGCCGCCCGCCCACCAGCGCCAGCGTCCCCTCCGGCACGTCCGACTTCGCGGAGAACGCCACGTCCACCCCGTCCGCCTCCGGCGGCGGCAGCGTCTTGGGCGCGCCGTCCATGAACGTGAACGCGTCCTTCAGCGCCCGCGTGTAGAGATTGGACCCCAGCGCCCAGTGCAGGGACAGCCGCGCGTCCGTGCCGGACCAGTGCAGGTATTCGCCCGCGTCACGGCTCACCTGCGTCACCGGCATCGCCTTGGTGGACGGCCCCACCCGCGCCTCCTTCGCGCCGCGCACGAAGGGCGTCACGTAGGCGTTGAAGTCCTCGCGGAAGGCCACCCACTTGTCGTCCGGAGACACGCGCATCTCCAGCGCGCCACCGCTGGTCAGGTGCGTGCGCGGCTCATCCCCGTCCAGCCCGATGCTGCGCAGCGTGCGCACGTCCTCCACGTCCTTGGACTCCACGTGCAGGAAGTACACGCGGTCCGACTTCGCGCCGAAGTGCGGCTGCTCCCCGTCGCGCGTCAGCTTGCGCGCCACGCCTCCACCGGTGGACGGCACCACGAACAGCCCCGTCTCCCGGCTCCACGTGCCCGGCATCAGGTAGCCGTCGCCCGTCGTCCGGTACACCACCCACCTGCCGTCCGGGCTCATCGCGGGCTCCACGTAGAAGCCCGGCTGCGTCGTCACCACGCGGCCCTCGCCGCCCGTCACCGACACCACGCGCACCGCGCCCAGCGCGTCGTCGTCCCACGTCGTGTAGACGATGGAGCGCCCGTCCCGAGAGAACGACGGATAGAACTCCAGGTGCTCGTTCTGCCGCGTCAGCCGCCGCGGCGTCCCGGACGGCAGCTCCTTCACGTACAGCTTGCCCAGCGCCTGGTACACCAGCCTCTTGCCATCCGGTGACACCTGCATCCAGCGCAGCATCTTCACGTCGAAGCGGTCCGGCGCCACGTCGCGCGTGCCCTTCACCGCCGCGAACACCGTGCGCGTCCCCTTCACGTGGAACGGGATGGGCGACACCTTCTTCGTCGCCACGTCGATGCGGTGCAGCTTCCCGCCCGCCCAGAACACCAGTGACTTGTTGTCCGGCGTCCACGCCATCACCGGAGACACGCCGTGGATGGCCCACGTCTCCTGCATGTCCCGGTCGAGCCCGTCATGCAGCGGCCGCTCCGCCCCGGACTTCACGTCCGTCACGTACAACACGCTCTTGCCGCGGACCCGCCGCACGAACGCCAGCTGCTTGCCGTCCGGCGACGGCGTGGGCCGGATGGAGCCACCCGGACCGGTGACGAAGGGCTCCACCTCCTTCGCGTCCAGGTCCAGCCGTTGAATGGCGTAGAGCTCCTTGTTCGGATCCTTGTCGTACTCGAAGGACTTCCCCGGCGTGACGTCCTGGCTGAAGTAGACGTAGCGGCCGTCCGGGGAGAACACGGGCTCGCCCAGGTCCTTCTGGTCGTTGGCGCGCTCGGTGAGCTTCACGCCCTCGCCGCCCGCGCGGTGGTACATCCACACCTCGCCCGCGCCCAGCGAGCGCCGGCCGGTGAAGTGCTTGCGCGCCACCAGGAACTGGCCGTCCGGACTCCACGCCGGGCTGTTGAGCAGCCGGAACTTCTCCTGCGTCACCGCGCGTGGATTCTTGCCGTCGCGGTCCATCACCCAGATGTTGTCCCCGCCACCCCGGTCGCTGGTGAACGCGATGGACTTCCCGTCCGGGCTGTAGCGCGGCTGCATGTCCCACGCCGCGCCGGACGTCAGCGCGCGGGCCTCGCCGCCCGCGATGGGCAGCGCGTAGAGGTCACCCAAGAGGTCGAAGAGGATTTCGTCTCCGCGCGGGCTCACGTCCACGTTCATCCACGTGCCTTCGCGCACGTCGATGGGCACCTGCGTGCTGGCCACGCCCGGGGGCGCGTCCACCTTCCACTCCTCCTTCTTCGCGTCCGGCTGCTCCGTCGTGGCGACGGGGGCCAGGGTGCCGCCGTCGCCCTCGCTCGCCCGGGCGGCTTCGCGCGCGGTGTCCTTGGGCGCGGGCGGCTTGGGCGGTTCCTGCGGAGGCGCTTCACCCTGCCCTGGAGGTGCGGGCTCGGGTGCACTCGCGGGCCGGGGCAGGGGCTGCGCCGCCAGGAGCAGACCTGGGACGAGCAGTGCGAAGCAGAGGGCGGAGAGGGGTCGGTTCACCGGAAGTGTCCTCGGGGAAGACGCGGGGCGCGGCATCCTGCCAGGATGCGTGGGCTCGCAGGGCGCCCGTGAACTCGTGGACGGGCAGGCGTGTTCCTGGGCGCGGCGTGCCGCGGTGCGTCCCCCCGGCGCGGTCCGAATCTGCTACTGCCTCCAGCCCATGTCTGACTTCAGTCTTCCCACGGACCCGGCGGAGCGGCGCGAGGCGCTCTCCGTCCTGTTCACCGAGGCGGTGCCCCACAACCATGCGCTCGGTCTGCGGCTGGAAGCGGTGGGGGGCACGGACGCGACGGTGGTGATGCCGTACGCGGACGTGCTCGTCGGCAACCCGGAGACGGGGGTGGTGGCGGGCGGCGCGGTGACCACGCTCATCGACGCGGCGAGCGGCGCGGCGGTGATGGCGGCGCTGGGCGCGTTCGCGGCCATCGTCACGCTGGACCTGCGAATCGACTACCTGCGCCCCGCGCGCCCGGGCCTGCCGCTGACCGCGCAGGCCGAGTGCTACAAGGTCACCCGCATGGTCGCCTTCGTGCGCGCGCGGGTGCACCAGGGTGACCCGGCGACGCCGGTGGCCTCGTCGCAGGGCACCTTCATGCGGGTGGAGAACTGATGAGCACGCCTTCGCTTCTCCTCGCGGACCTGGTGCGGCAGGTGCGCCAGTCGCGCGAGTACCACCGCCTCACCGACGCCATCCCCTACACGCGCTTCATGGGCATTGGCGTGGAGAACCTGGCCGGCGAGATGCTCTGCCGCATGCGCTACGCGCCGCACCTCATTGGCAACAGCATGCTGCCCGCGCTGCACGGCGGCACGCTGGGGGCGCTGCTGGAGTCGAGCGCCATCTTCGAGCTGCTGCTCCAGACGGACACCGAGCGCGTGCCCAAGGTCATCTCCACCACGGTGGACTTCCTGCGCTCGGGCAAGGCCCAGGACACCTTCGCGCGAGCGTTCATCACGCGGCAGGGGCGGCGCGTGGCCAACGTGCGCGTGGAGGCATGGCAGGACGACCGCACGCGGCCCATCGCCAGCTCGCACGCGCTGTTCCTGCTGTCGGAGCCGTGAGGCTCCGGAGCTCGGGGGACGCTAGCCGTCCACCACGATGCGGTACGTGCGGCGTTTGCCGTCACTGCCCCAGATGATGAGCGTGGTCGTCCCCTTCGCCAGCGCGGAGACCTCCACGCCGTCCTTCCCGGTGGTCTTCACGTCCGCGACGGACGGGTCGCCCAGCGCCACGCGGCTCATCCCCTGCACCGTCAGCACCTGCTTCGCGCCCTTCTTCAGGGTGAGCGTCTCGTCCGCTGGAGGAAGCTCCTTCGAGTCCCCGGCGCGAGCAGCGGGCTCCTTCGCCCCCGCGGGCAGGGCGCTGAGCAGCAGGGTTCCCAACGTCAGGGCCACGAAGCGTAAAGCCATGGATGCAACCTCCGGGTGACTCCGGCGGAGTCCGGAGCTGTCCCAATGTCCCATGCGCTGGCATCCGACGTCTCCTGAGAGACCCCCGCGATGCGTGCACTGACGTTGTTACAGCGTGGTTTCCATTTCTACAGGGTTCATGCCGGGTCCTTCAGCGGACAGCGTGCACAGGGGCACGGTGGATTGCCTTGGGGTCCGCCGCGTGGAGGACAGGGTTTCCAGCCTGGGGTCGCGGTGGTGGCACGGAAGTGAACGCGAGCGCGCGTCACGGGGGCGCGGCACGTCGCCTGCTAGCTCACGAGAGCGACACCGACGCGGAGACCCCCATGAGCGAGCGCGAGTCGATGAAGCTGCGGGAGCTGAAGGAAGCAGCCCATGCGCTGTACCAGCGGGGGAGGTATGCGCAGTGCGTGGAAACGTACGCGCAGCTCGCGAAGATGCTCCCGCGCGACGCGAATGTGCGCATCCGGCTGGCGGAGGCCTGCCGCCGCGCGGGGCAGAAGGAGCAAGCGATCGCCGCGTACCGTAAAGCCGCGCAAGTGCTGTTGTCATTGGGTTGCGAGTCTCGTGCAAGGGGCGCGCTGAAGGCCGCGCTGGAGTTGGATCCGCGCGACGCGGCGTTGCAGCAGGAATTGGCGCGGATGGGTCAAGGCGCGGTGACGCCGACGGCGCTGGAGGACGAGGAGCTCTACCGTTTCGACCGGCTGCCGCCGCCGACGCCGCCGCCCGGACGGATGCGCAGCGTGCTGTTGTCTCCGCCGCCCTCCTTCGTGCACAACTCCGCGCAGCAGCCGGACGCACCGAAGGGTCTTCCGGCGGCGCCGTCCATCTCGCCGGTGAACGTCCGTGGGACACCGGGCGCGATGCCAGGGCCGGGACGGCAGGCGGGGCTGCCCCATCCGCGTCCTGCCATGCCGATCGTGACGCCCGCGCTGGATTCGGCGACGGGGACGCTGTCGCGTTCCATGGCGCAAGTGGCGGCAGGTGCGCCGGAGGCCGCGACGCTGCCGAAGGTCATCGTGTCGATGTCCGCCTTCGAGGAGCCACCGGCGGAGGGGGCCGCGCAGCCGGGAGGGAATACGCCTCCATGCATCACGCCGGTCATGGTGGGCAGGAGCGTGCCCCAGAAGGCACTGCCGGCCGTGCCGCCGTCCACGGTGAATCCTGTTCCGACGCCGGAGCGCCCCACGGTGAAGGTCCTCGCGCTGAAGAACCGCGCGCCCGGGGCCCCACCAAAGACGACTCCGTCCGCGGTGATGCCCTACAAGCCGGAGATGCGTCGCCTGGCGCCGAACGTGGTGGCCCTGCGCGTGTCGCCGCAGGCACGCTGGGTCATCATCCGCTCGGAGAGTGACCTTGAAGTGAGCCGTTCCGAGGTACTTCCCGGGGAGCCTGCCGCCGCGCATTGAGGCGGGGCTTGGTTGGCGGATGGAGCGGCGCCTTCTGCATTCGCCTGCCATTGCATGCTCAAATGACTCCCACGGAGCGTCCCCGGCTCCGGGGAGGGTTTCCGTATGTGGAGCCGCGCAGCGGTTCGTATCTGTATGACCCACGCAGCCGCCACATCACGCCGCTGGGGCCGGGTGAGCACCTGGAAGGCGATGCCTCCAGTGCGGACGTGGAGCTGACGCGTGCCTACCTGCGCTGGTGCGAGCGCACGGGCCGACCTGGCGACTGCCTGCGCTTGTTGCAGGAGGGCCCTACCGTCAACGGAGACGGACGCTACGCCCTGGCCATGGCACTCGCGCAGGGGGCCGTGCTGGAGGAGCTGCTGGATGCATTCAAGGACATGGCCGATCCCCAGGCCATGCTGACGACGGTCCTTTGGACCTGGACCACGTACATGGTCCTGCTCGCGGTGCCCGAACCCTTCTCCAAGGGGCTCGCGGCGGTGATGACCGCCACACTCATCGCCTACGTGGGCGTCGACACCTTCTGGAACCTCATCGTGGGCTTCAAACAACTGGTGGAAGCCGCGGACCGGGCCACCACGTTCAGCGCACTGCGAGAGGCGGGCGAGCGCTACGGAAAGGTCATGGGCCGCAACGCGGCACGCGCATTCGCCCTGCTGGCCACGGCGGCGATCGGCTCCACGGCGCCCGGGTTGGCCGCGAAGGTGCCTCGGCTCCCCGGAGCCGCCCTGGCGACGGTGCAGGCCGAGTCCCAACTGGGCCTGCGGTTCGCGGCGGTCGGAGAAGTGCAGACCGTGGCGGTGAGCGCCGGGACCGTGACGGTCGCGCTCGCGCCCGGCGCGGTGGCCATGGCCGCCAACGGTGGCACCGGCGGTGGGTCCACGCCTCCTGCGGGTGCGCCCAGGGGTTGGGGCTCATTCAGTGGGTTCAAGAAGGCCCGGGGGCCGGCGGGTCCTGGCAAGGAGTGGCATCACATCGTCGAGCAGACGCCGGGCAACGCGCAGCGGTTCGGCCCCCAGGCCCTTCACAACACCGAGAACGTCATCCCGCTGGATAAGGCCGTGCATGCCCGCGTCAGCGAACTCTATTCTGCGATCCGGCGTAACCTCACGGGCACGGGGAGCCTGACCGTGCGGAAATGGTTGAGTACGCAGTCGTACGAGGCACAACGCGATTTCGGGCTGCGGGCCATCGAGAACGTGTCGAAGGGGCTTTGGTGATGACCCTGGAGAAGCTGGTCGAACAGGTCGCGAAGCATGTCGCCGCCCAGACCGACGCCATCTGGCAAGGCGATTCCAGGACCGGAAACAAGCACGCCAGGAAGTACAACGCGGCGATCGATCAACTCCTGGCCCACGGTGATGCCGGACGGGATGCGCTCCTCGTGTTGTTCAAGCATGAGCGCATGGACGTACGGGTGACGGCCGCTGCGACCCTGCTCCGCTACCGGACGGCTGAAGCCAAGGCCGTCCTGGAGGAAGCCGCCAAGGGCCAGGGCCTCGTTCCCTTCGAAGCCTCGATCGTATTGAAGCACTGGAATGAAGGCACCTGGTCCCTGGACCCAGGATGACCGTCCCACAACGCACCGTGGCGCCCTCCCCTCTTCAGGGAAGGACGCCCGGAGGCTCCACCCCGTTCAGGAACCGTCCTACATGGACACGGACTTCGCCGGGTCGATGAGGCTCTGGAGGGGATTCGTGGCCTCCGCGGTCTCCTGCTCCACGTCCGGCTGATAGGCGCGGACCTGCGCCTCGCAGTGGTTGCTCTTCCGGTTCTGGTGGCAGTGCCGGATGCCGTACACGTGATGGCACCCGCATGGATCCACGCGCTTCTTGGCGCACAGCGACGGATTGAACACCGGAGCCGCGGTCATCTCCACCGGCCCCGCCTGCAACGCCACCGCCAGCACCATCCCCGTCAAAAACCCCATCGCCCACCCCCTTGATGCACGCTGGAGAAATGGGAATGCCGATCCTCCGCCGCAACCCCCGGGCTTGTCTGAATGCCGCTCCGTGCACTCCAGGCCGTTCCCTCCGTCCACCCCAGGGGATTTCCCCTCGGCGAACGCCAGGCAGGCAGCCAATCGTGTGTCCGGAAACCGGCACCGTCAGGGATGATGGAGGGCTTCGTCCCTGCCGCGGGTTCACCCACCTGGGGGATTCACCATGAGCTGGAAGCAACACCTGGAAAAGGTCTCCGAGGGCCACTACGTCCTGCCGCGCACCAAGACCATGCGCGTGCACGCGGACCTGTTCCTCTCCGACAAGCTCCTCTGGGGGGAGGAAGGCAACCCGGAAGCCCCCCCGCTGGAAGACGCCGTCTTCGATCAGGTCGTCAACGCCGCCACCTTCCCCGGCGTCACCCGCGTCGCCGTCACGCCCGACTGTCACGTGGGCTACGGCGTCCCCATTGGCACCATCGTGGAGACGGACGGCGTCCTGCTGCCCACCGCCGCCGGCTACGACATCGGCTGCGGCATGGTGCAGTTGCAGACGTCCCTCACCGTGGAGGACGTCGCCGACCCCGCGAAGCGCCGCCAGTGGATCGACGAGGTGACCGACCGCATCGCCGTGGGCGTGGGCGCCACCCGGGCGCGCAAACAGCGCAAGCTCAGCGAACCCACCCTCAAGGAAGTCCTGCGCCACGGCGCCAAGGCCCTGGGCCGAAGCCGCTCCGTCACCGAGCGCGACTTCATCCCCGTGGAGGACACCGGCGTGTCCATCCCCGAGCGCGCCTATGACAAGCGCGGGCAGTTGGGCAGCCTGGGCGGCGGCAATCACTTCACCGAGATGCAGGTGGATGAAACGGGCCGCGTCTGGGTGATGCTCCACACCGGCAGCCGGGGCTTCGGCTGGAACATCGCGAAGCACTTCTTCGTGGCGGGCGCCGCGCAGTTGGGCCTCAAGAGCCGCAGCGAGGACTTTGTCTGGCTGGACGCGGACAGCGCCCTGGGCCGCAGCTACTGGAACCTGCACAACATGGCGGCCAACTTCGCCGTGGCCAACCGGTTGCTCATCGGAGAGGCCGTGTGCGGGGCGCTCGAGGACGTGTTCGGCGGCACCGCGAACATCTACTACGAGATCAGCCACAACCTCATCCAGCGCGAGGGCGGTAGGTTCGTCGCACGCAAGGGCGCCACGCGGGCCTTCCCCGCGGGCCATCCGGCCCTCAAGGGGACGACGTGGGAGGCCACCGGGCACCCCATCCTCATCCCCGGGTCCATGGAGACGGGCAGCGCCATCCTCTTCGCGGAGCCGGGGGCTGAGAAGTCCATCTACTCGGTGAACCACGGCTCCGGCCGGCGGCTGTCACGCTCCGCCGCGCGCCGGCAGCTCCAGCAGGAGGAGACGGACCGGCGCATGGCGGAGGCCGGCATCCTGCTCAACACCCGCACCACGCCGCTGGACGAGTCCGGGCCCTGCTACAAGAACCTGGACGACGTGCTGGAGACGGTGGAGCAGGCAGGACTCGCCCGGGTGGCCCACCGCCTCAAGCCGGTGGCCTGCATCAAGGGCGCGGACTGACGGGATATCCCGAGAAGAGGGACTCGTGGGGGAGGCCGGGCGGCGGTAGACTGGGCCTCCGCCTGGAGCCCCACCCATGCCCCCGTCCCCCACCCCTTCCCGGGAAGCTGATTTGGCGCGCGCCGAAGCCGACATGGCCCGGCTGGAAGCGCAGCTCGCCGAACAGGTAGCCCGCGCCAGCGCGGATGCCGCCGCGTTGGCCGACCGGCTCGCCCGCATGCGCCAGGCCCTGGCCCGGCCGGAGCATGCCGGAGACTCGCGCCTGTCCCAGTGGGCCATGCGCCTGGAGGACACCGAGTCCCCCGAGCCGTCCCCGGAGCTCGCGCGGCTGCGAGAGAAGGCCCTGGACGCGCGCGAGGCCGCGCTGGACACGCGCCGGCAGGCCGGGCTGGACCTCCAGTCCGCGCTGCGCGTGCAGCAGGAGGACGCCGCCCGGGTGGACAAGGCGCTGACGTCCGCCGAGTCCGACCTGAAGCGCGTGGAGGACGCCGCCAGGGCGCGCGCGGAGGCCGAGGCGAAGGCCCGCCGCGCGGCGGAGGCGGAGACCCAGAAGGTCGTCCCGCCCCCGGCCCTGCGTCCGTCCCAGGAGAAGCCGTCCACGGAGGCGCCGACGCGCGCGGAGCGGCTCCCGGCGCGCGCGCCCGTGGCCGTCACTCCGGCGAAGAGCGACGGGCGCAAGGCGGGCCGGGTGCGGATGCACACGACCATCGACACGCGCAGTGATTCCAACTTCTTCACCGGCTTCTCGATGGACATCAGCGAGGGCGGCATCTTCATCGCCACGGTGGAGGCGGTGCCTCGCGGAACGCCGGTGGAGCTGGACTTCACGCTGCCGGGGGGCCGGCCGCTGACGGTGAACGGCGTGGTGCGTTGGGCGCGCGACGGCAACGACCGCACGCCAGACTTGATGCCCGGCGTGGGCGTGCAGTTCACCACGCTGCCGTCGGAGGTGGCGCACGCCATCTCGTCGTTCGTGGCGACGCGCGACCCGATGTTCTATCCGGACTGAGGGCTCAGGTGCCCCAGGGGCGCAGGGGCGTGAGCAGCCCCGCGTCCTGGAGGCGCGCCTGGACGTCCGCGGCCAGGGCGACGTGGGCCGGATTGGAGACGGTGAACTTCTCCTGAGTGAGGGTGATGAGCGTGCCCCGGTCCGGGATGTGCTCCACCTGGACGGGCGTGGGCAGTGGGGGCACGGAGCCGCGGAAGTCGGCGAAGTACATGACCCAGCCGACGAAGGTGCCGGGCTCGGGAAACCGACCGGCCGTAATCTGTTCCCGATGCGCATCGGAAGTCGCGATGCCGACCTCGGGTTCCCACGCGAGGGCCATGGCGCGCATGACTCCGGTGAGGATCGACGCGGTCAGCAGGCGCTCCGCGACACGGCCCCGGCTGCCGGTGGTGACGACACAGACGGAGTTTGAATGAATGGAAGCGCTCCCGCAGTTGCCGTGCGTGCCCGAGGTTTCCTCTTCGTTCTCACCCGCCCAGAGCCAGAAGCTGGAGCTGTCCATGAACCGATGGGCCTTGCTCTTCATGAGCTTCGCGAACGTTGACGCGTCCGGCTGGATCTGACGCTTCCGGGCTTTCTCGAAGTTGGCTGCCGCTAGATGCCAGCGGTTCCACGTCGGCTCCAACGGACCCAGTCGCTGGACGAAGGATGCAAGACGCTGAGCACAGGTTTCGACCGGCTCTGAACGCGCCAGCCAATAGCAGCCTGCGTAATACGTCTCGGACATGGTTCCACGACTCCTCATTCAAAGGGCGCGATGACGACGACCTCTATCTTGCGCCCCTCTCGGGCGAAGACCTTTTTCAGAAGGGCGGCAAAGCGATCCTCCGCGACAATCCAGCGAATGCGTCTTCCCTACGAATCGCCTGAGCAAGTACCTTTCCAAAGCCCTTGTAGAACTCCTTCAGTGACATGTCGTCCTTGATGAACTTCGCGTAGCCCTGGCCCTTGGCCTCCAGCAGCGAATCGTCGACCAGGTCGTAGCCGTCGAAGTCGACCTCTTCGTCTCCTACCTTGAGCCGGTACGCGGAGCCCTTCGGTGCTCCCGTCACCTGGGCCTGATAGTCGCGGGCGCGGTCGGACATCGCCTCGTTCACGTGCACCCACTTGCCCGGGCCACCTGCGCTGCTACTCGAAGGCGGAGGGCCCATGGCGGCCATGGCCACCGCCGTGGACGCGAGCGTCACCTCCACCACGCCGTCCACCACCGCCACCGCGCTCACGTCCAGCACGCGCGCCGGGTTGAAGCCCGCCTGTGTCGATCCCAGCCGCACCGCGTCCGGGAAGCGCGGCATCCACTCGAGCGCGGACGACAGCCCCATCGTCACTCCGTGACTCACCAGCATCGTCACCGCGAGCACGAAGACGCGCGCCACCTCCGGCCCCAATGCCCGCGCGAAGGCCTCCGCCGCCTCCTCCAGCTCCTGGAACGTCCGCGCCCGGTCCGTCGCCGCCTTCAGCGCACCGCAGGCCCGGACCACCGTGAGGAACGACTGCACGCCCACGTACGCCAGGAACACAGCGGCAATCACCGCCGCGGCCTTCGTGAACACGGGCTCCGGCGCCGCGGCCAACACCACCCAGGACGCAATCGCTCCCGAAACCACGGACACGAAGAACTCGGGATTCAGCGTGTCCTGAAGCGCCGCGCCAATGCTCGCATGCAAAGGGTCCAGCGACATGCCCACCGCGAGCGTCAGCCGGTCCAACTCACCGAACCCCGCGCCATCCTCCAGCAAGGACAAACAATCCCCCGGAGCCTCATGCGCCCGGCACCACCGTCCGTACCCGTCCCGCAGCATGAACCCGAACCCCAGGTCCAGCTGCGCTCCCTTCTTCGCGACCGTGCGCACCACCCTCGGTGACCGAACCGTCAGCGGCACCTCCAGCACCAGCCGCGCCAGCGCCTCCTCGAACTCCCGAGCGCTGACCGGCACCCGCCGGTCCCACGTCTCCGGGGCGTAGGTCCGCGTCCCCTGCTCCGTGCGCAACCGCACCGTGGGCCCGCTGCCGCAGCCCGTGAGCAGTACGAACAACAGCCCCCACACCCCGGCCTTGCGCGCACTCATCGGTCCTGCCCCTGTGGCACTCGCGACACTCCTCGACAGGCGCCTTCTCCGGCCCCTCCACCAATGCTATGCGCATCCCAGCAATTCATTTTTAACTTGAACATCTTGACTTCACTGGGAGCACATCTTGAAGCCTTCTTCCCTCCTCGCGGTCCTGGCCCTGACCGGCGTGCTGTCCGCCTGCGGCCCTGGCGAGGCACCTGAATCCCAGCAACTGCCCGCGCAGGACCTGGGCAGCACCACGGCGGCGCTGGACTGCGCCGCGTTCAGCGGCCCCGTGTATCACCGGGTGCGTCCGTCCTCGGGCGACAGCCTCCTCACCCTCAATGCGAACGAGGCCGCCAACGCGGCCACCACCTACGGCTACACCGACGACCGGGGCACGCCCTTCAAGGCCGCGAAGTCCTCCGGCACCGGACTGTCTCCCGTCTACCGGCTCTACAGCCCCAGCCGGGGTGAACACATCGTCACCATCGACGCCACCGAGCGCTCGAACCTCATCGCCTCCGGATTCACCACCGACGAGGGCGTGGGTTTCTATGCGTCCAAGACGGCGGACGCGTGCCTCGTGCCCGTCTACCGCTTCGACAACCCGGGCCTGAAGAAACACCGCCACGCCGTCACCCAGGCGGAGCGCGACGCGCTCACCGCCGCGGGCTGGGCCAACGAAGGCATCCAGTTCTACGCCGCGTCCACCACGGTGGACACGAAGTTCACCTTCGTCGTCATCCCCGACACGCAGCAGGAGACCGTCTACGCCCCCACCCGGCTCACCCAGCGCATGCAGTGGATCGCCGACAACAAGACGGCCCAGGACATCCGCTTCGTGCTGCACACCGGCGACCTGATGGACTGGGACACGCCCGACCACCTCCACTACCAGCGCGCCAGTGATTCCTACCAGGTGCTCGACACCGCCCAGATTCCCTACGCCATCGCCCTGGGCAACCACGACACGGCGGCCGTGTGCCAGGGCGGCAGCGCGTGCCCCGGCAACGTCAACGCCAACCTGCGCAACACCGCCACCTTCAACACCTACTTCCCGCTGTCCCGCTTCAAGGCCCTGGGCGGCGTGTTCGAGTCCGGCAAGTGCGACAACGCCTACCACACGTTCAACGCGGGCGGCCTGAACTGGCTGGTGTTGAACCTGGAGCTGTGGGCCCGCACGAACGCCGTGAACTGGGCGAAGACCGTGCTGGCCCAGTTCCCCCAGCACAACGTCATCATCATCACCCACTCGCACCTGAACGGCAGCGGCGGCATCGAGCAGTCGAACGGTGGCTACGGCAACAACAGCCCCCAGTACGTGTTCGACAACCTCATCAAGCAGTACGCCAACGTGCGCTTCGTCTTCTCCGGCCACGTGGGCAACGCCGCCTACCGCACCGACACCGGCGTGAACGGAAACACCGTCTACCAGATGCTCAACACGTTCCACGACGGAACCACCAATCCGACGCGGCTCGTGGAGGTGGACACCGCCGCCAACACCATCAACACGCGCGTCTACGCGCCGCTGACGAACACGGAGCGGGCGGACGGCGCGAAGTCGTACAGCAACGTGAACTGGGTGCGCTGAACGGACGCCCCCGATGAAACACGTGAGCCCGCTTCCCCACAGAGGAAGCGGGCTCCGTCATCGGACGCTTCCTGGGTCAGGGCTGGTTGGGATTGCCGATGTTCTGGAAGGGATTGAACGTGTACGTCGTGGAGAACTGCGACGACGGGCTGAAGTAGTACGCGGCCAGCTTCGCGGGGTCCTTGGCGATTTCACCGCGCAGGATGGGGCCGTCGTTCTGGTCGTCCCAGCCCCAGGGCGCGTTCGCGGAGTTGGTGCCGCAGTTGCCCGCCACCAGCCCGCAGCCGCCGCTGGTGTCGCCCCGGAACGTGCCGTCGGAGGAGAAGAGCGTGGTCAGGTCGCGGCGCGTCCAGAAGCCGTCGGTGGGGCTGAAGATGTCGAGCAGTTTGTAGCGCACGTCCGAGTCCGTGGCGGACGACGGCTGCTCCGCCAGCGTGAGCGACGGGTAGTACTTCACGCCGTCTCCGACGATGTCGTAGTACGGCCAGGCCTTGAGGCCGTGGCCCTTGGCCTCCTGCGCGGTGATGGGGTGGAGCTCGCCCTCGAAGGAGGCCATGGACAGCGTGCCGTCGATGGACTCCGACCCCGACCCGAGCGGACTGCCGGACGGCACGAACGAGTAGAAGTCCTTGTGCGCCACCGTCACCGCGCCCACGAGCGAGCCGTACTCACTGCCGTCGCGCTTCACGATGAGCAGCACGCCCTCGCCGTCGTTCTCGTGCTCGGTGTCGAAGATGGAGTCGGACCAGTCGCGCGGGTGGAAGAACGTGTAGAGCAGGTACCAGTGCGTGGAGGTCTCCACCACGGACTGGTAGGCGTGCGCGGTGAGCGCTCGCGAGCCGGTGTTGTCCCAGTTGTTCGTCCCGCTCCAGTCCCCGTCGAAGTCCACGCGGGTGATGAAGTCGGACTTGCCACTCAGCGAATGCGAGCCCGTGACATCCACGTCCTGGTAGTGGATGGGCGCCCACCGCTTCGTCAGCGCCGCCCGCGCCGCGGACGAACCCACGCCGTTCAACAGCGCCTGCCGGCCCTGCGCGAACAGCTCCTCTTCTTCCAGCACGCCCTCACCGCAGGCGGAGAGCCACATCAACGCCGTGGTGACGGCCGTGAACTTCAGGACAGAGGGAAGACGGCGCAGCGATGACCGCATGGGGGAACCGGCCTTTCCTTGAGGGGAAGGCGCTCATCAGACATCACCGAGAAATCTTTGTGAACGAAGGTTTGCTTGAATTTCATGTCAAACCCGAGCCGCCTTGCGGGTGACCGTTCCGTCCGTGGGGCGGTCATTTCCAGGAAGGTGCTCCGTGATGAACCTCCGTTCGTGGCTGGCGCTGTCGACGCTGGGATTGACCCTGTCCGCTCCGCTGGGCGTGGCGCAGACGCGGTCCAGCTATGTCGACGCCACGTCGTACCTGTCGTCCCAGCCGGAGTATCTGTCGTGGCTGGAGCTGCGCTCGAACCTGAAGGAGAACTTCGACGACATCTGTGGAGACACGTTCTGCGAGGGCGACTACAGCAACATCCAGTCCCTGCGCTTCCAGTGTTCCGTCAACAGTGGGACGGGTGTCATTGGCCAGTGCGTCTGGGTGTTCGCCGCGAGCAACGAGGAGCTCAACCCATCCACGGGTGGATTCTCCGTGCAGACGCAGACCTGGACCTGCCAGAGCCCGCTGGCCAGCGGCACCACCATGGCCTCGCTGCTGACGGCGCTCTCCGGGACCTCGCCCCTCTACGCCACGCTGCCCGGCACCAGCACGACGATCTACGACGGCCTGGTGGACTGCCTGTAGTTGCCGGACGCCGGCACACGGTGACACACCGTCTCCGCGCGTGAACGCAGGGTCCCGGTCCGTATGCCGCACGCGCGAGTGAGGCGTCGGCCCGGAGGGAACAGCGTCGAATATGGCGGGCCCGGATGATGCGGAGACGGGCCCGCCATGATTCCAGACCTCGCCCACCTCGCCGCCAGGGGAGAATCCGTCACACTCGAACTGAAGCGCTCGACCGGTGAATTGCGTGAGGCGATGCACACGCTCTGCGCCTTCGCGAATGGACAGGGAGGCCAGGTGCTGCTGGGCGTGAAGCCTGGCGGAGAGCTCATCGGCCAGCAGGTGAGCGAACAGACCCTGCATGACATCGCGACCGCTCGGGAGCGCTTCGAGCCCCCGCTCGACCTCCACATCCAGAGCGTGGAGGTCGCTTCAGGGCGGAGCGTCCTCGTGCTCACCTTGGGCGGCATCAGCGATTCCGTGCCGTACACCTTCGACGGCCGCGCCTATGAGCGGGTGGGCAACACGACCCGCAAGATGGCGCAGGAACGCTATGAACTGCTGTTGCTGGAAAGTGCGCACAGCCGACGTCGCTGGGAGAACCAGGAGGCTGACGAGGTTCCGCTCCAGGAGCTCGACCGCCAGGAGGTGATGCGCATCGTCGAAGCGGCTCGCTCCGCCGGGCGGCTCGTGGGACCGGTGGGACGGGGTCTGCCCGAGCTGCTCGACCGCCTTGGCGTACGTCACAAGGGCAGGCTCCTGCGCGCGGCGGTCGTGCTCTTTGGCAAGACGTTCCTTCCCCATCATCCCCAGTGCGAGCTGCGGATGGCCCGGTTTCGAGGCACCGACAAGACTGAGTTCCTCGACCAACGCAACGTGCGCGGACCGGCCTTCCGGCTGCTCGAGGAAGCCGAGCTGTTCTGCCAGCGGCATTTCCCGTTGGCTGGCCGCATCGAATCGGGCCGCCTACAGCGTGTCGACCGTCCGCTCATCCCTCCAGATGCAATGCGCGAACTCCTGGTCAACGCCTTCATCCACCGGGACTACAGCATCGCGGGTGGCGCGGTATCGCTCGCCATCTTCGACGACCGCGTGGAGATATGGAGCGCGGGGCGATATCCGATAGGCATCACGCCTGAATCGCTCACACGTCCGCATCTGTCGGTGCAGCGCAATCCCATCATCGCGGAGGTCTTCTACCGTGCCGGCCTCATCGAGAAATGGGGCCGGGGCACGAACCGCGTCGCCGAGATGTGCCGCGCCGCCGGACTCTCCGCCCCGGAATTCGCCGAGGTCACGGGCGCCGTGGTCGTCACGCTGCGGGTGAATGTGGGACAGACCCTGGCCGCGGATTGGGGGGTGCTCGCGCCCGATCGGGGGGGAGTCGCCGACGGATTGGGGGGTGCTCCGGACGGATTGGGGGAGGTCGCTGTCCGAAAGGAAATCGACGCGAAGGCGCGTGAAATCATCGAAAAACCAGGTCCCCGACCCAGAAAGGCAGCCCTGCGCGAGGCCATCATGGCGCTTACCTCGCTTCGGCCCTGGCTCCCTGCGGAGCTTGCCAATGAGCTGCATTACAACCCGGACAAGCTGACGGAGCGGCACCTCAAGGCCATGGTCGAAGAGGGTCTCCTCGAACGGACCCACCCCGATAACCCCAAGCATCCCGCTCAGGCCTACCGGACCACGCACAGGGGCTGAACCATGGCCGTCAGAAGCTCAGCGTGCCCAGCAGCTCGAAGGTGTTGCGATACACGTGCACCGGCTCCACGACGATGCCCTGCAGCCCGTTGTCGCCGGTCAGGTCCTTCACGCCCAATTCGTGGCGCGACAGGATGTAGCCCGCGCGCAGGCCTCCATCCACGCCGTGCAGCCCTGGAATGAAGTCCTTCACCAGGATGACGTCCACCCCCGCTCCCAGGTGCAGCGTGTTGGGCCACAGGTTGCGGATGAATCCCGGCCGGCGCACCCAATACGAGTTCGGGTTCGCCATCCCCTGCCCGTTGATGCTGCCGTCCTCCAACCGGTACCACGTCAGCCCGTAGCCCACCTTCGCGTAGGGCTGGAAGCCGCCACGCAGGAAATTGTAGCGGAGGCTCCCCGCGTACTCCCACATGTCGAGCTTCGTCCGCAGCTGGAAGACAGACATCCCATCCGATAGCGGCACGTCCAACCCCAGCGTGCTGCGCGAATGGAACAGCGTGTTCTCCGACGTGAACTTGTCCCCCAGGTAGAAGCTCACCTTGAGCATCACCGACACCGCGTGGCTCACCACCGGCCGGACCAGGTCCGGATCGTTGAGCTTGCCGCCAATCTAGGTGTTCTTCACCATGAACGGCGCGAAGCGGACCGCCAGGGATTGGAGGACCAAGTGGCGCGTGTCATCCACGCCGTCGCGCGGAGCTTCGTCCCGGTAGGCCGGGTCGCTCGGGTCGCCGTAGAGCGACAGGGCGACACTCGCCTCCGTCTGTCTCACGATGCGCGGATACGAAAGCGGCACGTAGCGGAAGTATTCCTCGCGCGTGGGCGGCCCGTCCGCGTGGGCCATGGCCGCCACGAGGAGCACGAACGGCGACAGGGCCCGTGCCGCACGGACCGGAGCGATGTGGCGCATATGGAAAGCGTCCCCCGGAAGCCCCGCGTGGGGACGCGCGGCGCCAGGGACGCTAGGGGGCAGCGGCTCCGGACCCTGTCGCCCCCCGGGGCCGCCCGTTCGTCACCGCACGGTGAAATCTCCGGCAGTGGACACCTGGGTCCGGCATGCCGGCGGAGCAATCCCTATCTTACCGGCACCATCCGTCGGATACCGGACCGGCCCCCGTGGCAGGGGGTGAAACACAGGCCCTGTTTCTGGCAGAAAGAAAGACAACCCATGAGGGGGTGGGACTGCGTCCCCCCTGAAGGAGTCCCTGTCGCATGAGCACGATTCTCCGGACCCCACCCCTCGCCGGTGGCCGTCCCCCTCGCTGGGATTCTCGCCGCCGTGCCCCGCCTGCCTCCGCGTCCCTTCCCCTCGTGGAGAAGGTGAACCTGGCCCACGCCTCCACCGACCTGCCGGCGCCTGGCATCGCCCGGCCCGTGGGCATGCTCCACGGCCAGCCCGTGCACCTGGTGCGACTGACGGGCACCGGCCCCTGGTGCCGTCACGCCACTGGCGACGCCCTGTTCTTCGTCACCCGGGGAACCCTGCGGGTGGAGTTGCGCGAGCGCACCGTGGAGTTGGAGGAAGGCGAGCTGCTCATCGTCCCTCGCGGCGTCGAGCACCGTCCGGTCGCCGACGCGGAGGCGCTGGTGCTGATGTCAGCTCCACCGCTCGAAGGGGAAGCGGCCGGGCATTCTCCCGCTCCCTGAACGGCGTCCTGACGCCCCCCGGGCGGGCGAGCCCTTGTCCTGCCCGGGCGCGGTGATTCCTCCCACGGAGCCCACGGCGCACTTTTGCCCTGAACGAACGGAAGGGGGCGTCCCGCGTCGGTTCACCCGCCGCCGGACGGCCGCCGCCTTTCACGAGGAGCGGAGCCGCCATGCGCATCCACCATCTGAACTGCACCACGATGTGCCCGCCCGGCCGGCGTCTCATGGATGGGCGGCGCGGCTTCACCGGCCCGGCGGTGCTCACCTGCCACTGTCTGGCGTTGGAGACACCGCGCGGTCTGGTGCTGGTGGACACCGGCTACGGCCTCAATGACGTGTACGCACCCCGCGTGCGGCTCAACGGCCTGTTCCGGGACGTGCTCTGCCGCCCCGCCCTGGCGGAGGAGTCCACCGCCATCCGCCAACTGGAACGCATGGGTTTCCAGGCCAGCGACGTGCGCGACATCGTCCTCACGCACCTGGACTTCGACCACGCGGGCGGCCTGGATGACTTCCCCCACGCGCGCGTGCACGTGCTGGCGGACGAGTACCGCGTGGCCACCGCGCAGAAGACCTGGCTGGACCGCGCGCGCTTCCGCCCGATGCAGTGGTCCAAGGAGACGCGCTGGGAGACCTACGTCCCCAAGCGGGGTGAAGGCTGGTTCGGCTTCGACTGCGTGCGCGAGCTCACCGGACTGCCGCCGGAGATCCTGCTGGTGCCGCTCGTGGGCCACACGCTGGGGCACGCGGGCGTGGCCATCGACACCGGGGAAGGGTGGCTGCTGCACGCGGGCGACGCGTATTTCTACCACGGCGAGATGGACCTGGACCGCTACCGGTGCACCGCCGGCCTGCGCGCCTACCAGAAGCTGATGCAGAAGGACGGGTGGATGCGCTGGTACAACCTGCGCCGGCTGCGCGAGCTGGTGCAGCGCCATGGCGAACAGGTGATGGTGTTCTGCGCGCACGACTCGCTGGAGTTCGAGCGGCTGGAGGAGCGCGAGAAGCTGCCCGCGGACTTCCCCATCCAGCCCGGCCTCGTCGCCCCCGTGCCCTCGCTGCACCTCTAGCGGGCGTCACTGCTGGAGTGGAGGCGACTCCGCCACCGACATCTCCTCCATCAGCCGGGGCACCCGCGGCAGGTCCACCGTGAAGGTGGCGCCCCGCCCCGGCACGCTCTCCAGGCGGATGACGCCGCCGTGCGCCTCCACCAGCTGGCGGGCGATGTAGAGCCCCAGCCCGTAGCCGGCCTTCGTCCGCGCGGCGCGCTCCCGCTCGAAGCGCTCGAAGACGCGGCGCTGGGCCTCCGGCGCGATGCCCACGCCCTCGTCGCGCACCCGCAGCCGGGAGTGGTCCGCGTCCAGCGCCGACACCGTCACCGTCACCGGGTGGCCCCGGCCGAACTTCAGCGCGTTGGACAAGAGGTTGGTCACCACCCGGTCCAGGCGGATGCGGTCCCACTGCCCCACCTGCCCCTCCTCCACCTCCAGCCGCAGGTCGCAGCCCGCCTCCACGGCGGCCTCCGCGAAGCGCTCCACCACCTCGCGCGCCAGCTCCCCCAGGTCCATGGGCGCCGCGTCCAGCAGCCGCTTGCCCGAGGACAACCTCGACAGGTCCAGCAGGTTGTGGAGCAGCTGGCCCAGCCGCTGCGCCTGACCGCGCGCCACCACCAATCCCTGCCGCACGTCCTCGTCACGGCCTGCCGCCTGCGAGCGCTGCACCTTGCTGAGCAGCAATTGCAGCGCTTGCAAGGGATTGCCCAGGTCGTGCGCGGTGACGGCGATGAGGTCCACCGCCTCGCGCGCCTCACGCAAAAGCCGCGTGTTCTCCAGGGCCAGCGCCGCGCGGCCGGCCAGCTCCTCCACCAGTACCTGGTCCGCCTGCGTGAAGCGGCGGTGGCCCCGGGCCGTCATCAGCACGAAGGCGCCCAGCGTCTCGCTGCCCGCGCGCAGGGGCACCACCATGGACGAACCGATGGCGAGGCGCTCGATGAGCAGCCGGTGCTCGTCGGTCTCCGAGGCGGCCTTCACGTCGGATATCTCCACCTCCACGTCCAGCCGCGAGCGCCCGGTGCGCATCGCCTCCCAGACGGGCGGCGGCATGCCCGCGCGGGGGGGAAACCGCCGCAGGGCCTCCCACAGGCTCGTCTCGCGCTCGGGCTGCACGTGCGTCACCGCCCGGGGCCGCAGCTCGCCCGCGGGCGTGAGCAGGTAGAGGATGCAGCCGTCCGCCACCTCCGGCACCAGCAGCCGCGCCACCTCCGCCGCCGTCAGGTCGGGGTCCAGGGACTGGTGGAAGACGCGGCCGGCCTCCGCCAGCAACTCCTGCACCCGCTCCTGGCGCCGCTGCTCGGTGATGTCGCGCGTCACCACGGAGAAGCCCTGGGGCTCGCCGTCCTCGTCGCGCAGCGCGGTGATGGACACCTCCGCCCAGAAGCGCGAGCCGTCCTTGCGCTGCCGCCAGCCCTCCGTGCGCAGCCGCCCCTCCTGGAGGGCCCGGGACAGGTCCCGCTCCGGCTTGCCCGCCGCTGCCTCCTCGGACGGATAGAAGACGGAGGTGGGTCGGCCCTGGATCTCCGCCTCGCTCCAGCCCTTGATGCGCTCGGCGCCCGGGTTCCAGCTGGCCACCCGCCCACGCGCGTCCAGCAGCACCAGGGCGTAGTCGCGCACGCCCTCCACCAGCGCCTGGAAGCGGTGCGCGCTGGCCGCCGCCTCGCGCTTGAGCGGGTGCAGCCGGCGGTGGAGCACCCACGCCAGCGCCGACGCCAGTCCCAGCCCCAGCAGGGACGCCAGGAGCAGCAGCGCCGTCTCCCACCGGTCCGTCAGCAAGGCCGACCGGTTCTCCACGGCCAGCCGCTCCTGCACCTTGCGCTCCAACTGGGCCTGGGCCTCGCGCACCCGCCCATGGGCCCGGGCGAGCCGCTCGCGCGCCAGCTTCTGGTCCTGGGGGGTGGAGGCATCCAGCAGGGCGCGCAGGGCGGCGTCGTGCACCTGTTCGGCGGAGCGCACCTCCTCCACCAGCTCCAGGTCCTGGTTGGAGCCCAGCCGCGCG
The DNA here is from genome assembly GCF_003668935.1 of Corallococcus sp. AB032C. Classification (NCBI taxonomy): domain Bacteria; kingdom Pseudomonadati; phylum Myxococcota; class Myxococcia; order Myxococcales; family Myxococcaceae; genus Corallococcus; species Corallococcus sp. AB032C. Next base: position 61,730 of record NZ_RAWP01000050.1, read on the forward strand.
GACAGCCGCTGCGCGGTGTCCAGGAAGCGCTGCCGGGCCCGCGCCGTGTCCTGGGCGATCGACTGTCCGCCCGCCAGCAGCGCGCTGTTGGCCAGGGATACCTTGTCACTGAAGGCCCGCCCCAGCTGCCCCACCTCCTGCAGGTCCAGGGAGCGCTCCATCACCCGCGACTGCACGGAGGCGCGCGTCAGCAGGAGCGCGCCCACCGCCATGGCCAGCAGGACGAGCGCCACCACGAGGCTCGCCCCGAGCCCCCACCCGTCCTCCTGTCGCGCGCGCCTGGGACCTGCCATGGGTGTCCCTTCCCCGCCGGACGCACGTGTCCATTCGCGCCCCCCGCGTCCACTCACGGTGGGGCCCTGCCTCCCTCGCGCCCACCCCCCTCCCTGGCCCGGCAGGTGTCCACCAGTGCGCGCCTTCCCGGCCGGCGGGGTGGGACAGTGACGCCTTTCCGACCGCCCAAGGCGCACCGGGGCTTGCCGCCGCTTCGCGAGGGCCCGGCCGCTCCCCACCCTTGTCCCCAGGGCCCATGGCGGATGGGGCCTTCACGGGCGGCGGGAACGGGGCATGGGGCGGACGGGCGGATGGCTGGGCTGGGTGTGGCTCCTGGGGCTGTGGGTGGCGTGCGGCCGGACGCTGCCGGAGGACACGGTCTCCGCCAGGATGGCCTGGCGGCCCCCGTCCCTCTGCGCGCCCATGACGTGTGAGTCCCAGGGGCTGAACTGCGGCTACGCCATCAACGGGTGCGGCGGCACGCTCCACTGCGGCGAGTGCGCGGAAGACCAGGCCTGCGGCGGGGGCGACGTGCCCAACGTCTGCGGCCCCCAGCCCTGCGTCCCCAGCAGCTGCGAGGCGCGGGGCGCCACCTGCGGGCCGCTCTCGGACGGCTGCGGTGGCGTGCTCGACTGCGGCGCGTGCGCGACCCCGGAGGTCTGCGGAGGCGCCGGCGTGCCCAACGCCTGCGGGCCTCCGGCCTGTGTCCCCACCACCTGCGAGGCTTCGGGCAAGAACTGCGGCCAGGTCGCGGACGGCTGCGGCGGGGTGCTCGATTGTGGCGCGTGCGGGCCGGACGAGACGTGCGGCGGAGGCGGCACCGCGAACGTGTGCGGCCACGCTCCGTGCGTCCCCACCACCTGCGAGGCGCTGGGCAAGAACTGCGGCGCCGTCTCCAACGGGTGCGGCGGCGTCCTGGAGTGCGGCGCGTGCGGCGAAGGACTCACCTGCGGCGCGGGCGGCGTGGCCAACGTCTGCGCGGCCCCGCTGTGCCAGGCGGCCACCTGCGCCGCGCTGGGGAAGAGCTGCGGCGAGGTGCTGGACGGCTGCGGCGACGTCCTGGAGTGCGGCGCCTGCGCGGCCGACGCGACCTGCGGCGGCGCGGGTGAGGCCAACGTCTGCGGCGCCGGCACCTGCGTGCCCACGACCTGCGCGGCCCTGGGCGCGAACTGCGGCCGCGTGTCCGACGGCTGCGGCGCGGTGCTGGAGTGCGGAGGGTGCCTCGCGTCCGAGACCTGCGGCGGCGCGGGCGTGCCCAACGTCTGCGGCAAGGCCGCGTGCACGCCGTCCACCTGCGAAGTCCTGGGCAAGGACTGCGGACAGGTCGCGGACGGCTGCGGCGGGACGGTCGATTGCGGCGCGTGCGGCGAGGGACGCACCTGCGGCGCTGGCGGCATCGCCAACGTCTGCGCCGTCCCAGGATGCCGGCCCGCCACCTGCGGCTTCCTGGGTGCGACGTGCGGCGCGGTGGCGGATGGCTGCGGCGGCACGCTCGACTGCGGTGGGTGCGCGGCGCCGGAGACCTGCGGCGGCACGGGTGTGCCCCACGTCTGCGCGCCTCCGGAGCCCGTGTGCGTGGACCGGGACCTGGGCAGCGCGCTGCCGGTGTCGCTGAAGGGCTCCACCGTGGAGGCCCGGGACGACCACGACGCCTCGTGCGGAGGCGCGGGCGCTCCGGACCGGGGCTACCTGTGGACGGCGCCCCGGGCGGGCACCTTCACCTTCGACACGGCCCGCTCGGCGATACGGTCCGTCATCGCCGTGTACGCGGACGGCTGCGGCGGCGAGGAGCTGGCGTGCGCCACGGGCGGCATCAGCTACGGCGGCGGGGCCCGGGTGGCGGTGACGCTGACGCAGGGCCAGCGGGTCCTGGTGACAGTAGACGCCGTGGCCGGCGGGTCCTTCACGCAGGGCGCCTTCGAGCTCCACATCGACGAGCTGCGCGCCACCGAGGCCGGCGCCTGCTTCGACGGCATGGACAACGACGGGGACCGCTGGGTGGACTGCGCGGACACCGAGTGCCGCGACGAGCCCCGCTGCAAGGGCCAGGGCTGCGCCCACCACGACCTGGGCAGCGCCCTGCCCGTCACCTTCCAGGGAGAGACGGCCCTCTCCGGCGACGGCTTCCAGGGCACCTGCGGCGCGCTGCTCCAACAGGACCGCGCCCACCTGTGGACGGCGCCCAGGGCCGGCACCTTCGTCTTCGACACCTCACCCGGCAACGACCCGGACGCGGGCGGCCACGCCCTGTACCTCCTCACCGGCTGCCGGGGCACGGAGCTGGGCTGCGCCGCGCACCCACATCCCACCACCAAGGAAGCCCCGTCGCTGAAGCTCACCCTGGCCCAGGGGCAGTCCGTGCTGGTGGTGGTGGACGGCATGGCCCGGCCGGACCGGGACACCCCCATCCGCTACACCCTCCACGTCACGGAATGGGCACCGTCCGAGGCCGGCCACTGCCACGACGGCGCGGACAACGACGCGGATGGCCGGGCCGACGACGCGGACCCCGACTGCCGCTGACGTTGACGCGTCGTGCCACAACCAGCGTCCCACACCCACCTTCTCACTACATGTGAGGTGCTACGCAACTGATCGACGGCTGCCGCGATAATCCCGGTAAGTCGTCAGCAACCCTTCCAAATCATTCCTCGAACTCCGACGAGGGAGCCCCACATGAGCCTCATCGACCGCGCCCGCAGTGCCGTCTCCAACACCATCCGCCAGGTGCAGCAGGACCCCCTCAAGGCGGCGAAGGACATCGGGACGCAGGCGAAGAAGGGCTACGACACCTTCACGAAGGTGAAGACGGCCGTGAAGGACGGCTTCGACAACGTCAAGAGCCTGAAGACGGACGGCTTCAAGGCGACGTTGAAGGGCAACGTCGACAAGATGGTGTCCAAGGCCATGGACCCGAAGACCAAGCTCGACCTCAAGGGCAAGCTGGGCATCGCGGGCAAGGCCTTCGGCACCATCACCAACGCCACGAAGCTGGTGGGCCAGGCCGGCACGGCCATCTCCGACGTGCGCAACGCCGTGCGCTCCGGCAGCAGCGAGGACTGGAACAAGGCGCTGGGCTCCGTCGCCACCGCCGGCAAGACCGCGGTCAGCACCGTCAAGGGTGGCCTGGAGATTGCCCGTGACGTGAACAAGTTCGGCAGCGCGTACAAGGCCGCCAGCGGCGCCTTCAAGGCCGCGGTCCCGGGTGCCGGCCCCAAGCTGGCCCGCGCCGCCGCCGGTGCCGCCGCCAAGGCCGCCTTCGAGGGTGGCGCTTCCTCCGCCATCAAGAGCGGCGTGCGCTCCGCCCTGAAGACCGCCGTCAGCGAGAGCGGCGTGGCCCTGAAGGCCGCCACGGGCACCGCGACCCGCGCCGCCGCCAAGGCCGCGCTGGCCGAGGGTGGCAAGGCCGCCGCCAAGGCCGGTGCGACCGCCGCCGCCAAGGCCGCCACGGGCACCCTGGCCAAGGCCGCCGGCCGCTTCGCCCCGGGCGCGAACATCGCCATCGCCGCCTTCGACACGGCGAACGCGGTCTCCACCCTGCGCGACCCGAACGCCAGCACCACCGCGAAGGTCACGGGCGTCATCACCGCCGTGGGCTCCATCGCCGCCGCCACCAACATCCCGGTGGTCAGCCAGGTGGGCGCCGCCGTCTCCGCCGTCTCCAGCTTCGTCGGCGGCCTGTTCGGGTAAGCCGTTGAAGTGACTGAAGGGCCCCCGGGTGGTGAACGCCCGGGGATGTCCCCGGGGGGGCCTTTTCTGGTAGGCACCGTGGCCGTGTGAGACGCGCACGTTTCAATCCCCTCTGGGACCACGGTCGCTACCTGCCAGGAGGCCCTCCGGTGGCCACGAAGAAGAACCCTCCCGCGAAGCCGTCCGCCGCACCCGCCGCCAAGGCGCCCGGCCCGTCTTCCACCCGTCGCTTATACACATCTCCGAACCCACGAGACGCTCA
>NZ_RAWP01000051.1:0-64935 GCF_003668935.1 Corallococcus sp. AB032C
GCGGGGAGGTGGGGTGGGCTTCGGCGCTCACGCGGGCATCAGACGGCGCGAGCGACGGCGAACAGGCTCATGCCCACGGGCAGCCGCACCTGTTGCTCGGCCTGGGCGAGCAGGGGCGCCAGCGTGTCGTAGAGCTTGAGCTGGAGCTTGGGCACCGCGCGGCGGCGCAGGAGGCGGCTGTTGACGAACCAGCCCGGCAGGCCGATGAGGTTCATCCACTCCAGCGTGTCCACGCGGAAGCCGTTCTCCTGCAGCACCGCGCGCAGCGTCTCCGGCGTGTAGCGGCGGTAGTGGCCCACGGCCTCGTCGATGGCGCCGAACAGCTGCGGCAGCGCCGGCACGAGGATGAGCACGCGGCCGTCCGGCTGGAGAATCTGGCGGAAGCGGCGCACCGCGGACGCGTCGTCCGGGATGTGCTCCAGCACGTTGGACAGCACGATGGTGTCCAGGTTCTCCGCCTTCAGCGCCTCCCAGTCCGCGAGCGCCACGTCGGACAGGTAGGGGCGCACGTGGGGCTTGCCGCGGAAGAGGTTCTTCAGGCGGTCCACGTAGAAGCGCTCCACCTCCAGCGCGACCAGGTGCTCCGCGCCGGCCTCCAGCTCGCGGGTGATGGTGCCGATGCCGGCGCCAATCTCCAGCACGCGCCGGCCCATGTGTTCGCGGAAGCGGCGGCCCAGCCACTGGTTGTAGTGGGTGGCGCCGTCCATGCGCTCCAGGGTGGAGTAGCCCTCGTGCTGGTTGTCCGCGTCGTCGCGCACGGTGGCGTAGCGCACCAGCGTGCGCAGACGGGCCAGGTGCGCGGAGGCCGGGCGGCGCGGCACGGCCTGCAGCGGCGGCAGGGACACTTCGGTGAGGCGGAAGAGCTGCGCGGCCAGCTTCACCACCAGCTCCGCGTCCACCGCGTCGTCGTCGCTGGTGAGCTGGATGGAGCGCAGCGCCTCCGTGCGGAAGGCGCGCAGGCCGGTGAGCGGATCCGTCAGCGCCACGTCGGTGACGAAGCGGGTGATGCCGCCCAGCGCGCGCTCGGCCACCATCTCCGGCGACATGCCGGGGCGCCGGCCGAAGACGCCGTCCGCGGTGTCGTCACGCAGGGGCTGCACCAGGGCGTCGTAGGTGTCAGGCGAGTAGGCGGCGTCCGGATCCTGGAGCACCGTGTGGGCGCCGGTGACGTGGGGCAGCGCGGCGCGGATGGCCGCTCCCTTGCCGCCCTGGGCCGCGAGGACGTGGACGTAGGGACCGGGCGTGACGTCCACCGGCCCTTCACCCGCGAGCACGACCTGGGCCTGTCCGGCCAGCGCGTGGGCGAACCGGGCGGCGGCGGCGGCGGTGGCGGGGTTGAAGGGCAGGACGACGGAAAGCGCAGGAACCATTGCGCCGCTCACTACCACAGGACCCTCCGGGGCGCGCGTTCGCGGACCGGGGCGGATGGATGGGGGGCATCCAGGCGACGTCGGTTGGATGGACAACCTGCCCCGCCCGTTGCACGCTCCGGACGTTATTCCCCCAGCGCGATGTGGGTGCAGGTCGGGTCCGGACGAATTCGGGCCGGTGGAGACCGCCCGCGGCAGCCACTTCCGGAGAGACGCGACGTGGAAGGAACGGTGTTGGACCCGGCCGGTGGGGCGCCCGGCGCGACGTCCGCGAGCGTGATGCACCGGGTGCGGGGCGTGTGGCGCCGGCGGTGGGTGATGCTCGGGGTGGCGTTGGGGGTCACCGCGCTCACCGCGGCGTGGACGCTGCGGCAGCCGCGCATCTACGCGGCCAGCACCTCGCTCATCATCGACGTCACCGCGCCGCGCATCCTCGACGGCGAGGTGAAGGAGGTGATGGGGGAGGAGCGCAGCAACTACTGGTTCAACAAGGAGTACTACGCCACGCAGAGCGAGATCATCACCTCGCGCGCGGTGGCCAGCCGCGTGGTGGACCGGTTGGGGCTGTCGAAGGACACGTCCTTCCTGGGCCTGCCGGCGAACCAGGATCCGGCGGAGCGCGCGAAGGCGCTGGAGGACGCGGACGCGGTGGGGCTGTTGCGCTCGCGCATCCTGGTGGTGCCCGGCAAGGACTCGCGGGTGATGAACATCGGCGTGGAGGACGTGGACCCCGCGCGCGCGGCGCTGCTCTCCAACGAGGTGGCCGCCGCGTACATGGCGGAGAACCTGGCGCTGAAGCTGCGCACCACGGAGGAGGCGCGCACGTGGCTGGAGGGGCGCCTGGATGAACTGGGCCGCCAGTCCAAGGCCGGCGAGATGGCCGTCTACGACCTGAAGAAGGACGCGGACATGCTGTCCACGTCGCTGGAGTCGCGGCTGTCCATCGTCAGCGAGCGGATCAACTCCTACAACCTGAAGCTCACCGAGGTGCGCACGCGCATCGCGGCGCAGCAGGCGCGCGTGGACGCCATCCACCGGCTGCGCAAGGACGCGGGCAACGACGAGACGTGGGCGGAGGCCGTGCCCGGCGCGAAGGACGGTCCCATCCAGGATCTCAAGTCGCGCTACGGCGAACAGAAGGCCGCGTGCGCGGAGCTGACCGAGCGCTACCTGCCGGAGCACCCGAAGCTGCTGGAGTGCAACCGCAAGCTGGACGTCGTGCGCGCGGACCTGCTCAAGAGCCTGACCAACGTGGTGCGCTCGGCGGAGACGCAGCTGGCGGAGGCGCAGGGCGAGGAGAAGAACCTCAACAAGCTCCTGGACGAGACCAAGGCCGAGGCCTTCCAGGTGAACAAGAAGGCCATCGATTACGGGCGGCTGCAGCGCGAGTCGGACAACAACCAGCGGCTCTATGAGCTGGTGCTCAAGCGGCTGAAGGACATCGAGCTGTCGGGCTTGCTGCGCACGAGCAACGTGCGCGTGCTGGACTCCGCGCGGCCGGAGCTGCTGCCGGTGCGGCCGCACACGCGGCGCAACCTGATGGTCGGCTGGGTGATGGGGCTGCTCCTGGGGCTGGGCGTGGCGCTGTTCCTGGAGATGCTGGAGAACAGCGTCACGTCGCAGGCGGACGTGGAGGACGTGCTGGGCCTGGCGTTCCTGGGCGTGGTGCCGCGCATGGAGGCCACGAAGGCGCCGGGCGACCGCGACCTGTACGTGCACCGCGCGCCGCGCTCCGCGGTGGCGGAGTGCTGCCGCGCGGTGCGCACCAATCTCCTGTTCATGTCGCCGGATCATCCCTGCAAGACGCTGGTGGTGACGTCCAGCGGCCCGCAGGAGGGCAAGTCCACCACGTGCATCAACCTGGGCGTGGCCATGGCCCAGAGCGGCAACCGCGTGCTCCTGTTGGACACGGACATGCGCCGGCCCCGGCTGCACCGCGCGTTCGGCGTGCCCAACGACCTGGGTATCAGCTCACTGGTGGTGGGCGAGGGTTCGCTGGACAAGGCGGTGAAGAGCACGGAGGTGCCCAACCTCTTCGTGCTGCCGTGTGGCCCGTTGCCGCCGAACCCCGCGGAGCTTCTGCACACGCGTGCGTTCAAGGAACTGCTGCGCACAGCGGGGGAGAAGTTCGACCGCATCATCCTGGACAGCCCGCCGCTCAATGCGGTGGTGGACGCGGCGGTGCTGGCCACGCAGGCGGACGGCGTGGTGATGGTGCTCAAGGCGGGCCGGACGGACCGGGGCGCCGCGAAGCGCGCGCTGCGCTCGTTGGCGGACGTGCAGGCGCGGATGTTCGGCGCCATCCTCAACGACGTGGACCTGCGGCAGCCGCGCTACGGCGACACGTACCTGGGCTACCAGGGCTATGGCCCGACGCAGGACGAGCCCAAGGGCGGGGTGGCGCCGTCGTGAGGGGCGCGGGCCTGCGGGTGCTGCACCTGGGGAAGTTCTACCCTCCGGCCTCCGGCGGCATGGAGGCGCACGTGCGAACGCTGGCGCGCGCGCAGGCGTCGCTGGGCGCGCAGGTGGAGGTGCTGTGCGCGAACCATTCCGTGGATGGCTCCGGGACGAGCCACGAGTTCCACGGGCGCAGCCCCACGCGTGAGGAGTGGGATGGACCGGTGCGCGTGATTCGCCTGGGGCGGCTCACATCCGTGGCGCGCATGGACGTGATGCCGTCGCTGCCGTTCGTGCTCAGGCGGGCGCTGGCGCGGGGCGTGGACGTGGTGCACCTGCACGTGCCCAACCCGAGCATGGTGCTGGCGCTGGACGCGGTGCCGCGCTTGCCCGCGGTGGTGGTGACGCACCAGAGCGACATCATCCGGCAGAAGGTCGCGGGCGCGCTGTTCCGTCCCTTCGAGTGGATGCTGTACGCGCGCGCGGCGCGGCTGCTGGCCACGAGCGACGCGTACGTGCGCGGCTCGTCGCTGTTGTCGACGTTCAAGTCGAAGGTGCGGGTGCTGCCGCTGGGCATCGAGCTGGAGTCGTACCTGCGGCCTCCTTCCGCGGAAGCGCGCGAGGCCCAGGCGCGGTGGACGGCGGAGGCGGCGGGCGGGCCGCTGTGGCTGATGGTGGGGCGGCTCGTCTACTACAAGGGGCTGTTCACGGCGCTGGAGGCGCTGGTGCACGCGCCGGGGCGGCTGGTCATCGTGGGCGAGGGGCCGCTGGCGGAAGAAGGCCGCGCGCGGGCGAAGGCGCTGGGCATCGAAGACCGGGTGACGTGGGCGGGCTACCTGTCGCCGGAGGCGCTGACGGGCGCGTACCGGGCCGCGACGGCGCTGTGGTTTCCGAGCAACGCGCGCAGCGAGGCGTATGGCCTGTCGCAGGTGGAGGCGCTGGCGAGTGGATTGCCCGTGCTCAACACCGCCGTGCCGGACTCCGGTGTGGCGTGGGTGAGCCCGCACGAGCGCACTGGCCTTACTGTGCCCGTGGGTGATGCACGAGCGCTGGCGGCGGCGGCGCGCCGGTTGGTGGAGGAGCCGGGTCTGCGCGAGCGGCTGTCGCGTGGGGCGCAGGAGCGTGCGCGGGCGGAGTTCGCCCATGACGTGATGGCGTCGCGCAGCCTGGAGCTGTACGCGGAGGCGCTCGGACGACAGCCGGTGGAGGAGGAGAAGAGCGATGCCTCCGTCCGGCACGTCGCGGGCGGGCGCTGAAGGTCCGCGCATGCACGGAACGCGCGCGTCTCATCGTGACGGTCCCGCGGAGGGCGGAGGTCGCTCCTCGCATGCGTCAGGTGGTGCGCCGCTTCGCGTGCTGCACGTGTCCAGCGGCAACCTCTACGGCGGCGTCGAGACGTTGCTGCGCACTCTGGCGCTCGCGAGCGCGGACCGGGCGGGCGGCGCGGTGCATGCGTTCGCGCTCTGCTTCGAGGGACGCATCTCGGAGGAGCTTCGCGCGGCGGGCGCGCCTCTGACGTTGCTGGGACCGGCGAAGGTGAGCCGACCCTGGCGGGTCTGGGAGGCTCGACGCGCGCTGATGGCGCTGCTCCAGCAGGAGGCGTTCGACGCGGTGGTGTGTCACGCGGCGTGGCCTCAAGCCATCTTCGGGCCGGTGGTGCGCACGGCCGGTGTTCCGCTGCTCTTCTTCCAGCACGACGCCCTGTCGGGTTCGCACTGGGTGGAGCGTTGGGCGCGGGTCACCTCGCCGGACCTGGCGCTGTGCAACAGCCGCTACACCGCGAGCACGCTTCCGAGCGTGTATCCGCGCACGCCGTGGCGCGTGCTCCATCCTCCCGTCCGCGACGGTGGCCCGGACCTCATGGCTTCCGAGCGCACGTCGCTCCGCGGTGAGCTGGGCGCGGATCCGACGGATGTCGTCATCGTCCATGCCAGCCGCATGCAGGAGTGGAAGGGGCAGCGGCTGCTGCTCGAAGCGCTGGGCCGGCTGCGCCAGGTGCCTCGCTGGAAGGCGTGGTTCGCTGGCGGTGCGCAGCGTCCGGAAGAAATTGCCTACGAAGCGGGCTTGAAGGCCCAGGCCTTGGCCCTGGGCCTTGGGGACCGCGTGCGGTTCCTGGGACAGCGCTTGGATGTGCCTCGCTTGCTGCGCGCGGCGGAGGTGCATTGTCAGCCCAACACCGGGCCGGAGCCGTTTGGCCTGGCGTTCGTGGAGGCGCTCTACGCAGGGCTTCCCGTGGTCACCACCGCGTTGGGTGGACCGCTGGAGATCGTCGATGCGTCTTGCGGCGTGCTCGTGCCTCCGAAGCCGGAGGCCCTGGCCCAGGCGCTGCGCGGACTCATCGAAGATGAAGCGGCTCGACGGAAGCTGGGCAGTGGTGGCCCCTCTCGCGCGAAGGCGCTGAGCGCACCGGATGCCTTCCTGACGGCGCTGGAGGATGCAGCGCGCTCCGTGGCCCGGGAGCGTGTTTCGTGAAGGAGGCTCGCTCCGCATCCACTTCGCGCCCCCAGCTCCAGGGCCCCGGTGTGCTGCATCGGCGTTATGTGCGCCGCGCGCCCCAACCCGCGACAACGCAGGCTGTGACGGCTCCGGCGGCGGCGTCTCCGGGGCTGCTCGGTTCGGGTCACGTGGTAGTGGCGTTCATCGTGCTGCTCTTCGTCTGCCAGCTCGCGCTGCTGATGGAGGCGCTGGCGCCGGCGCGCGTGGTGTTCCGCATCCTGTCGTTCGGCACGAGCCTGGCGCTGCTGGTGCTGGTGAAGGGTCCGCGCCTCAAGCACCCGGCGATGCCCTTCCTGCTCGCCTCGGCGGGGCTCAACGCGCTGAACTTCTTCCACCCCGGCACCAACACCCCGCTGGCGGCGGCCGCGCAGCTGGGCATCCAGATCTCCGTGTTCGCGCCGCTCTTCTGGGCGAGCCGCCTGCGCATCGACGCGAAGATGTTCGGACGCGTCGTCCTGCTGCTCTTCCTGTTCAACATGGCGAGCGCCTCGTTGGGCATCCTGCAGGTGACCTTCCCCGGCCGCTTCCAGCCGGCCCTGTCCGCCATGGTCGAAAGCCAGGGCGAGGGCTACGTGCGCAGCCTCCAGTTCGAGACCGCGAGCGGCGCGCGCGTGTTCCGACCCATGGGGCTGACGGACGTCCCGGGCGGAGCCGCCACTGGCGCCTTCTATTCAGTGCTGCTGGGCGGCGCGTTCCTGCTCAGCCGTCAGGGCATGTCCCGGAAGGTGCTGGGCGCAGCGGGTATCGGCATCGGGCTCATCTGCCTCTACCTGGGGCAGGTGCGCGTCGCGGCGGTGACACTGATTGTCTGTATGGCGGCCATGGCGCTGGTGCTCACCGTGAGCGGCCGGTGGGTGCGGCTCGTGGCATTGGCCGCGGTCGTGGGTGGCTTCGCGGTGGTGGCCTTCGGCTGGGCCGTCGCGGTTGGCGGCGACGCGGTGCTCTCACGCTGGAGCACGCTCACGGCCTCCGACCCGTCGCAGGTGTATCAATCCAACCGCGGCCGCTTCCTCGACGAGACCTTCGACCAGGTGCTCCCGGAGTTCCCCCTGGGCGCGGGCCTGGGGCGCTACGGCATGGCCAATGCCTACTTCGGCGACAACCTCGACCGCGAGAGTCCTCCGCTGTGGGCTGAAATCCAGTGGACGGCGTGGGCGTACGACGGAGGATGGCTGGGGCTCGTCTGCTATCCGCTCGCGCTGCTGGTGACGTTGGCGTGGGGCTTCCAGGTGGCGCGGCGCCGCGATGACTCGGCGGGCGAGTTCTGGCTCTGGGGCAGCCTGCTCTTCGCGTATGACCTGGGCGCGCTCGCGCAGACCTTCAGCTATCAGTTCTTCATGAGCCAGATGGGCATGGAGTTCTGGCTGCTCAACGCGGCCTTCTTCAGCGCGTACTGGAACCGGAATGCGGCCCTACACCCTCATCGCAGGTGACTTCGTCTCCACTGGTGGCATGGACCGCGCGAACCTCGCGCTGGCGGACTGGCTCGCGCGCCAGGGCGGGCCCGTGCGGCTGGTGGCGCACCGGGTGGGGGATTCGCTCCTGCGCTACCCCAACGTGCACTTCGTCCGCGTGCCCAAGCCCGCGAACGCGTACCTGCTGGGCGAGCCGTTGCTCGACGCCGTGGGGCGCTACTGGGCCGCGCGCACGCTGGCGCAGGGTGGCCAGGTGGTGGCCAACGGCGGCAACTGCGAGGTGCCCGCCGCCAACTGGGTCCACTACGTCCACGCCGCGCACGCGCCCGAGCCCGTCGGCAGTCCGCTGCGCAGGCTGAAGGGCCACGTAAGCCACCGGATGCACCTGCGCAGCGAGCAACGCGCGTTGCGCCGGGCGCGGATCATCCTGGCGAACTCGGAGCGCACGCGGCAGGACCTGCTGGCCGCCACGGGCGTGGAGGAGTCCCGCGTCCACGTCGTGTACCTGGGCGGTGACCCGACGCGCTTTCCGTCCACGACTCCCGTGCTTCGTCGCAAGGCGCGTGCGTCCCTGGGCTGGCCTAACGAACGGCGGGTGGCGCTGTTCGTGGGCGCGCTGGGGGACCGGCGCAAGGGCTTCGACACGCTCTTCCATGCGTGGGCGCGGCTGTGCGCGCGACGCGGGTGGGACGTGGACCTGTGCGTGGTGGGAGCGGGCGCGCAGCGCGAATCATGGGAGCGCGCGGCGCGTGAGCAGGGTCTGGGCGAGCGGATCCGCTTCCTGGGCTTCCGCGACGACGTGCCCCGCCTGATGGCCGCTGCCGACCTGCTGGTGTCCCCCACGCGCTACGAGTCCTATGGCCTGGGCGTGCACGAAGCGCTGTGCGTGGGCATCCCCTCGCTGGTGAGTCGCTCGGCGGGCGTGGCGGAGCGCTACCCGTCGTCGCTCCAGGGGCTGCTGTTGGATGACCCGGAGGATTCGGGCGAGCTGGTGCGGCGCCTGGAGGAGTGGCGGGCCCGGGGTGGGGACTGGATGCCCGCCGTGGCCGCGCTGTCGTCGGAGCTGCGGGCCTGGACGTGGGACGCGATGGCGGCGGCGGTGGTGGCTCGGCTGGAGGCGTGAGCCTCAGGCTCCGCGCTCGAGCACCTGCTCGAAGAAGTCGAGGTGCGCCTTCGCGACCACCGGCCAGGCGAAGCGGGACACGGCTCGCTCGCGGCCTCGCGCGGACAGCTCCTGGCGTTGAGCGGGGCTCTCCAGCAGTTCCTCTAGCGCGGTGATCCAGGCACCGCCGTACGACTCCGGCAGGATGCGCCCGGCATCGCCCACGGTGTGCGGAATCTCTCCGGAGTCGCTGGCGAACACGGGCACGCCACACGCGAAGGCCTCCGCGAGCATGCGGCCAAACTGCTCCTTCCACGCGGGCGTCGTCTGGCTGGGCGCGCAGAGCACGTCCATGGCGTTGAGCGCGCGGGGCACCTCCGCGTGCTTCACGCCGGTGACGATGCGCACGCGGTCTCCGTGGCGCGCGGCCCATGCGCGCAGGTCCGCCTCCATGGGGCCTCCTCCGACGAAGAGGGCTCGCCAGGGCGTGGTCGTCCGGTTGAGTGCATCCATCAAGAGGCGCAGGCCCTTCTCCGGCACGAAGCGGCCCAGGTAGCCCACCACGGGCGGCCCTTCGGACGTCCAGCCCAGACGCTCGCGGAAGGCGCGGCCCGCCTCCGGATCCGGACGGAAGTGCTCCACGTCCACGCCCACGGGGATGAAGCGCGACGGGCGCTGCTCATAGCCGGGCCGGGCGAGGAGGTTGTCGTGCACCGTCTGGCCCCAGGCGATCCACCCCGCGGCCCGGCGCAGGACGAAGCGCTCGGCCTGCGCGAAGGGTGGGGGATAGCGCTTGGCCAGGTTCTGGAACGTGCAGAAGACGAGCGGCACGTGGGCTGGCGTCATCAGCGCCACCTCCAGGCCGGAGAGCACGTAGGGCTCCTCCCACAAGTGCACCAGGTCCGCGCCTCGCGACAGGTGCGCGTGCACCTCCGGCCCGTAGACGAAGCCGTGCAGCGAGCGGCTGAAGTACGCGGGCACGCCCTCCAGGTTCACGGCCTCGTGAGGGTCGCGCTGGAGCACCAGCGGGCTCAGGTCCCCGTGGAAGGATTTCGGCGCCACGGCGGTGACGTCCCAGCGACCGGCGCCCACGCGGGCCATCTCGTTGGCCAGCCGCCGGTTGAGGGTGACGACGTAGGAGTGGGAGACGGTGACGAGCTTCCGGGGACGCATCATGAATGCCCTCGCGCGGGGACGAGGCTCCGGTACACGGCGAGGATGTCCCGGGCGTAGCGCTCACGGGAGAAGCGGCGCACGGCGGTGTGGCGGGCCGTGCGGGCCAGGGTGTCTCGCAAGGCTTCATCCTCCAGCAGCCGGCGCAGGGCCGCCGTGAGCGTGTTCGCGTCACCGGGTTCGATGGCCAGCACGTCCTCGCCATCCCGCAGCGCTTCGGCCGCGCCGCTCGACTTCGAGATGATGGCGGCCCGGCCACAGGCGAGCGCCTCCGCGATGGTGAGGCCGAAAGGTTCGCGGCGGGTGCTCGCGTGCACGAAGACGTCCAGGGCCCGGTAGACGCGGGCGGGCTCGGGCTGGAAGGGCACGAAGCCCACGCGGCCCGTGAGGCCGTGGCGCTCCACCTGTTCACGCAGCTCCGCGTCGGTGAACTGCGAGCCGGCCGTGCGGTAGAGCGGCGCGCCCACGAGGTAGAAGCGCACGGGCAGGGCCGGTGCCTGACGCGTCAGCAGGGCCGCGGCCTCCAGGAAGACGTCGTGTCCCTTCCATCGCGCGTACGTGGCCACGAGCCCCACGCGCAGCGTGCCCGGAGGCGCGGGCGGCAGACCGGCCAGTGCATCCAGGTGCGCACCGTCACCGGTGGCCGGAGAGAACCGCTCCACGTCCACTCCGTTGGGCACGACGTGCACGGGGACCTTCCCGAGCACCGTGCGCGCGTCGTCGCCGACGGCCTGCGAGTTCGCGATGGCGGCTGAGGCCAGCGGATGCAGTCCGGAGAGCGCGCGGCGCACGAGCGGTCGTTCACCGAGGAAGTCGTGCACGTGCCACACGCGCGGAACTGGCAGTCCGGTGGTGGCCGCGCTCAGCAGGTGGGTCTTGATGCCATTGGAGTGCAGCAGGTCCGGCGCTGCGTCAAGCACCGCGCGCCGCAGGTCGAGTCCGTAGCGGGTCAGCAGCAGGGGCGTAGGGGCGATCTCACGCGCGAAGCGAAAGAGACCCGCGCGACCCTGCTCCCGCAGACCACTGTCCCCGAGCGCGGACAAGCGGTCGGGCAGGGCGAGCACCTGGGTCTCCACGCCGAGCCCTCGGGCTGTCTCCACCAGCGGCCCGTCCGTGCCCGCGATGAGGTGCAGCGACAGGCCAGGCTCCAGCGTGCGCAGGCACGCGAGGAGATCCACGAGCGCGCGCTCGGCACCGCCCAGGATTCCCACGGGGTTGAGGAACAGGATCCGCACGCGGACGCGACCGAATCAGACCCGCCCGGGGCGGTCAAGGCGATGCAGATACGCGTCCAACACGGTGCGCGCATGGGCGCTCCACGTGAAGCGTGCGGCCCGTGCACGCCGCGTCTCCGCGGATGGCGCGGGCACGCGGCCCGTGAGCAGGGCATCCACCGTCTCCGACCATGCGGCCACGTCGCCCACCGGGCAGTACGTGCAGGCGTCGGCGCCCACTTCGCGCAGCACCGGCAGGTCGCTGGCCACCACGGGGACACCACACGCCAGCGCTTCGATGACGGGCAGGCCGAAGCCCTCCGCGTCACTGGGCACCAGCACCCCGCGGGCACCTCGGTACAGGCCCGCGAGCGCGGCCCGCTCCTGCCGGGGCGGTTGCAGCAGCGCGTCCTTCAAGCCGAGCCGCGTAACCTGCTCCTGTTGAGCCGCGTCCAGCTCGCCGCCCTGCTGCACCAGCATGAGGTCCGGATGCCGGGCGCGCAGTGCGGCGAAGACGTCGAAGAGAACGTCCAGCCGCTTTCGGCGGATGGCGCTGCCCACGTGCAGCAGATACGGCCGGCCCTTCAGCGGTGCAAGCACGGCCTTGCTGGCGTCTCCGGGAACGGGGTCGAGCCGGTACTCCGGCGAGACTCCGTAGGGCGCCCACACCAATCGCTCGGGAGGCACCACGCCGTGCGCGAGCAGTTCGTCGCGGACCTGCTGCGTGCTGTGGAAGACGATGGCCGCACGCTCCAGTCCCTTGAGCGTGGCTCTCGCCATCAAGCGGAACCACGTGGGGCGCGGTTCGCGGAGGGGCTCCAGGACGGAGCGGAAGGCATCCAGGTCATGGCAGAAGACGCCAGTGCGCTCCGCGGGCAGCGCGTGGACGAGCTGCGCGTAGGTGTGGTCCACGACGTGGAACGCATCGTGGCCGACTCGCTCACGCAGCAGCCGCGCGGGATAGAGGCCGAAGCGGGTGAGCAGCCGGTCCGCGTTGAAGGCGGCCTTGCGGCTGCCCACGCGGGGCAGGGCGCGCACGGCGTGGGGAATGGATGGGCGCACGCGGGTGACGTCGACCTCGGCGGGAAACGCCGCCAGTCCCTCGACGAGCGCTTCGCCCACCAGGTCCATACTGGGCCAACCCTCCTCGAGCGGATCCATCAGGACCTTCAACTTCAAGGTGCTCACGGGGTGACTCCGCGGCGCAGCAGGTGCGCCACCGTGTGCTCCAGCGCGAAGTGCTCACGGTACACGCGCGCCGCGCGCTCACCCAGGGCCCGGCGCTCTTCCTCGTGCTCCAACAGGTGCTCCGCGAGCGCCAGCAGCGCGGCGGGTGACGCATCATCCGCGAGCGCCACCGGCCGCAGGTCGCGCCACAGCGGTTCGCTCAGGTGCCCGGTGTTGGTGACGATGGGCAGGCCCAGTCCCAATCCTCCCATCGCGCTGCTGCGTCGGGCGCTGACGCCGTCGGGATACGGCTGCACCAGCAGCTCCGCCGCGCGCAGGTGCACGGCCACGGCCTCCGGTGCCAGTCCGTCCCTCGCATGGAGCCTGCGGGCCAGCGCGGGATGCTTTCGTCCCAGGGCCTCACACCAGCCCCGACTGCCCCGGCCCAGCAGCAGCGCCTGCCGTCGCTCATCCCGCTGCAACAACGGCACGAGCACGGCCTCCAGCGGGCCCGAGATGGCTCCGCCATACGTCCCGAAGTGCGCCACCGTGGGGCCGCCAAGCGCATCCCGCACCGCGCGCACTTCGTCCGCCGACACGTCCAGGGGCAGGGGGCTGGGAATGGGACACCACCGGGCCTGGGACCGCAGTGGCTCCGGCAGGTGCTCCGCCCAGGTGGGGATGGACACGTAGGCGCGCTCCACGCCGAGCGCCAGCGTGCGCAGCATCACCCGCGTGACTCCCGCGAGCACCTGATGCTTCCACGGCGCGCCCGGACTCCACGGGTACACCGCCTCATGGAGGAACAGCTCGCGTTCGTCCCGCCGCCTCGCCGCGAACCAGGCGCAGAACGGCACGTTCATCGCCTTCAATCCGAACGCGTGCGGCACGTACTGGAGGAACAGCCGCCGGGGACCTGGCAGCGCATCCAGCTCGCGCGTCAGGCGCACCAGGCCCGGTGGCGTGAAGAGGCCGGGCCACCGGTGCACGGTCACGCCTTGATCATCCGTGACGCTCTCTGCCCCAGGGGTCCAGACGTGCACCGTCTCCCCCGCCTTCAAGAGCGCGTGGGCGATGCTCCGCGAATGGTCGGAGACGCCACCGGGGGCCGGCGGATACTCCCCCGTCAACAGATGCCACGCGCGGCTCACGGAGGCGCCCGCCTCGCGCGCAGGTGCTGGACCAGGGCGCGCAGCTCTCCCAGCAACGACAGGCCTCGCCGCGTGGCCTCACGCGCGAGCACCAGCGCGGTCAGCAGCCCCGCCGCCACCAGCGCCTGTACCAGCAGCCCGTCCTGCCCCATCGCGAGCCGCGAACAGCCCACCGCGAGCGCGAGCAGCGCGCCCACCGTGAGGAACGGCTCCATGACCTCGAACTCAAGCCGCGACAGGTGCGGGTTGCGGCGGGACACCAGCCGCGCCGTGAACCACAGCTCCGTGAGCGTCACGGCCGTCGCGCTCACCCCGACGCCCACGATGCCCCAGTGCATCACCGCCAGCACTCCCAGGCCGAAGCGCAGCAGGCTCCCGGTAATGGCCACGTACATCCGCTCCCGCGCGTGACCGCTGGCGTTCTGCTGCGAGGCCAGCAGGCCCTGCACCGCCAGCATCGACGCCTCGATGGTGAACCACTGCACCAGCGTGGACGCGAGGCTCCAGCGCTCACCGAAGACCACCGGGATGAAGGGCGGCAGCGCGATGACGCCGAACGGGATGGCCAGACACAGGACCGCGCTCACTCGCCGGATGGACGTGCGCAGGTAGTCCGCCAGCGCGGCCGAGTCCTCCTGCATGCGGCTGTACGCCGGATATGCGACGCGCGTGAGGACGCTGCTCACCGCCAGCGGCACGGAGGCCAACGCTGTCGCCCAGTTCACCAGGCCCACCCCGTCCTTGCCCTCCATGCGCCCCACCACGAGCGGAATCCAACCCTGGAGCGCCGCGGGGATGAGGCCCGTGAGCTGGAACCAGATGCCGAAGGACAAGAGCCGCTTGACGATGTCCAAGCGGAACGTGCCCTGGGGTCTCCAGCCCGCCGCCGCCCAGAACAGCACCATGCCCACCGCGCCCCGCACCAGCCCGCCGCCGATGAGCGACCATGCACCACAGTGCATCCAGGCCATGAAGATGGTGGTCGCCGTCTGCGCGATGCCTTCGACGAGCTCGATGCGCGCGAGCGTCGGGAAGCGCAGCTGCCGCTCCAGCATCATGATGGGGATGACGCGCAGCGAGTGGAAGAACAGCCCCAGCCCCATCACGCTCACCATGGCCGCGCCCGAAGGGCCCAGCTCGTAGGCGCGCGACAGCCACGGCGCGAGCAGCAGGATGACGCCCACGATGAGGACCGTGAACGCCTGGTGGCTCCAGAAGGCGGTGCTGATCTCGTCCTGCGTGGGCTCGTGCTGCTGGCGCACCAGCGACGCGCTGAGGCCCAGGTCCCCCAGGAACGCGCCCATCGCCGCGGTGAAGGCCACGATGGCGAACGCGCCGTAGTCCCCCGGAAACAGCAGGTGCGACAGGGCGAGCGAGCTCACCACCCGCAAGCCCAGCGAGCCGAGCGTCCGCAGGCCCAGGGCGATGATGGAGCGCTGCGCGCGGTCCTTCACGTCCGACGTACCCAGGGGCTGGGCGTCGGGGTCGTCCGGCGCGGAAGGGGAACGGCTGCTCATGGGGGAAACGGGGCGCTCCGCGAAAGGAACTTCGACGGAGCCTATATGCGCCCCCGCCTCTGGCGAACAGGGGCACGAGGAGGCAGTGCGTTCGCGAGTCCCGGAAGGAGGGCCCGCATGCATCCCCGTGGAGCGGGCGGGCGGACACGGGCGTGTCTGGCACGGCGGCTCGGGCCGCGACCTCACTGCGCAGATTGTGCCGCGAGCGAACCACGGGGGCATGACATGGCCGACGCGTCAGTGAAGAACGGGCACCGCGCGGGGAACGGGGCGCGCAACGGCAAGGCCGGCATCTGGGGAGGCATCGACCTGGGCGGCACGAAAATCGAAGCCGTCATCGTGGACGCGCGCGGCGAGGTGCTGGGCCGGGCCCGCCACATGACCCCCGCGACGGGCGGCCCGGGCGTGGTGGTGAAGGAGCTCTACGGCACGCTGGGCGAGGCCGCGCGGACCGCGGGTGTCGAACCCGCGAAGCTCGTGGGCGTGGGCGTGGGCGTGCCGGGCTCGGTGGACGCGAACAACGGCACGCTCTCGCACACGGCCAACGTCGCGGGCGGCTGGGACGCGCCGTATCCCGTGGCGTCGAGCCTGGGTGAGCTCGTGGGCGGCAGCAAGGTGGTGCTGGGCAACGACGTCCAGGTGGCGGTCGCGGCCGAGTACAAGCTGGGCGCGGGACGCAACTACCGCTCGGTGCTGGGCGTGTGGTGGGGCACGGGCGTGGGCGGCGGCATGGTGCTCAACGGCGTGCCCTGGCGCGGGCAGGGCTCCGCTGGAGAGATTGGCCACATGGTGGTGAAGCCCAACGGTGCACGCTGTGGCTGCGGCCGGCGCGGCTGCCTGGAGGCCTACGCGGGGCGCGCGTGCATGGAGCGCAAGGCGCGCACGGCGGCGAGGAAGGGCGAGAAGACCGTCCTCTTCGACATCATGCGCGACAAGAAGCGCACCCGCCTGTCCAGCAGCGTCTGGGAGAGCGCCCTGAAGCAGAGGGATCCGCTGGCGACGCGGCTCATCGAGCGGGCCATCGACATGCTCGGCGTGGCCCTCGCCTCCGTCATCAACCTGCTGGACCTGGAGGCCATCGTCATCGGAGGCGGGCTGGGGGCCCGGCTGGGCCCCATCTACATGGGCCACATCCAGGACGCCATGCACCCGCACCTGTTCATCACGGAGCGCAAGCCCGCGATGCGCATCGCGGAGCTGGGTGACCTGTCCGGCGCCATCGGGGCGGCGCTGCTCGCGGGCCCGCGGATGTGAGCTATGAAGCGCGCGCATGCGCGTGCTCCTGGCCATCCACCATCCGCTGTCCCAGGACCTGGGCGCCCCCGGCGTGACGCTCGCGCTGGGTCGTGCGCTCCAGGCGCGGGGCTGCACCGTGGACTTCTACAGCTACGGCGAGGCCTTCCCCGGCGTGGAGCACTTCAGCGCGCTCCACAACCTGCGCTTCCCGTGGGTGCTCTCCGCGCACCTGGCCCGCGTGGCGCGCCGCTATGACGTGCTGGACGTCACCACCGGGGATGCGTGGCCGTGGGCCCAGGCTGGCCGCCCCGGCGCCGCCCGCCGTCACGCGCTGGTGACGCGCAGCCACGGCCTGGAGCACACCGTGTCCGAACAGCTCCGTGCCGACGCGCGCGAGGGCAAGGCGCAGCTGAGCTGGAAGTACCCGCTGTACCACGGCGGCTTCCGCCTCTGGGAGGTGGCGCGGACGCTGCGCCTGGCGGACCGCACCGTGCTGCTCAACGCGGCGGACATGGCCTACGCGCGCGAACGCCTGCGCGTCCCCGTATCGAAGCTGAGCCTCATTCCCCATGGCCTCGCGCAGGCCTTCCACGGACGGCCTCTCCCTGCTCCGCCTCCAGAGGGGCCGCTGCGGCTCGCGACCGTGGGGACCTTCATCCAACGCAAGGGCCGCGAGGACGTCATCGCCGCGGTGAGCGACCTGCACGCGCGGGGGCTCGCCTTCACCCTGACCCTGTACGGCACCGGCACCCCGGAGCCGGAGGTCCGCGCCGCCTTCCCCGCGTCCGTCCAGCCCCACCTGCGCGTGGTGCCGCACTACGCCCACGCCACCCTGCCGGACCTGCTCGCCAACGAGGAGGTCCTCCTCTTTCCCAGTCACGCGGAGGGCTATGGCATGGCGCTGGTGGAGGCCATGGCCTCCGGGCTCGTGCCCGTCTCCACTCCCGTGGGCGTGGCGCCCTCCGTCGTGCAGCCCGGACGCACGGGCCTGATCTTCCCTATTGGAGACGTGGCCGCGCTGGTGGCCGCGGTGCGCGAGCTGGCGGCGGATGCACCCCGGCGGTACGCCCTGCGCCGCGCGGCCCAGCTGGAGGTCCAGGGACTCACCTGGCCCGACATCGCCGCCCGCACCCTTTCGCTTTACGCAGAAGTCCTGCGAATCCGGGCTGACAGCAGGTAGGCAGGCGCGTCGTGACACACCTGCGACGCCAGGACGTTGACGCGCTGCTTCGGTGACCGTCACGATGCAGGTGGAAACTCCTCGCGCATGGTCACCTTCTTCGTCGCCTTCCTCGTGTCGCTCCTCGTGGCGCTGGTGCTCACGTGGCGCGTGCGTGAGCGTGCGCTGGCG
Organism: Corallococcus sp. AB032C; assembly: GCF_003668935.1. Taxonomy (NCBI): domain Bacteria; kingdom Pseudomonadati; phylum Myxococcota; class Myxococcia; order Myxococcales; family Myxococcaceae; genus Corallococcus; species Corallococcus sp. AB032C. The sequence goes on from NZ_RAWP01000051.1 coordinate 17,590, forward strand.
TGGGGCTGGTTGGATCAGACGAACTCCAGCCGCAAGGTGCACGTGCGGGCCGTCCCCCGGCTGGGCGGCATTGGCATCGTGGGGGGCTTCTTCGCGCCGCTGTGCGCGCTGTTCATCGTGGACTCGGGCGTGGGAGACCAGTTCCTCGCGCAGACGACGCTCATCATCGGCCTCTTCGTGGGCGGCGCCATCATCGCGGGGCTGGGCTTCTACGACGACCTCAAGGGCGCGGGCGCGAAGCTGAAGTTCTCCGTGCAGTTCGCGGTGGCGCTGGGCCTGTACGCGCTGGGCTTCCGCATCGAGGTGCTGGCCAACCCCTTCGGCGCGGAGCTGACGCTGGGGCTCTTGAGCCTGCCGCTGACGGTGCTGTGGGTGGTGGGCGTCATCAACGCGCTCAACCTCATCGACGGGTTGGACGGGCTGGCGGGCGGCGTGGCGTTCTTCGGCGTGGGCACCCACTTCCTGCTCGCGCTGATGCGCGGGGACGTGCTGCTGTGCCTGCTGATGGTGTCGCTCGCGGGCGCCATCCTCGGGTTCCTGGTGTTCAACTTCAACCCGGCCTCCATCTTCATGGGGGACACGGGCAGCATGTTCCTGGGCTTCGTGCTCGCGGCGGTGTCCATCAAGACGTCGTCGAAGAGCGGCACCGCGGTGGCGCTGCTCGTGCCGGTGATGGCGCTGGGCCTGCCCATCATGGACACGCTGCTGGCCATGGTGCGCCGCTCGCTGCTGGGCAGACCCATGTTCAGCGCGGACAAGGAGCACATCCACCACCGGCTGATGAGCCGCCTGCTGTTGTCCCACCGCACCACCGTGCTGGTGCTCTACGCGCTGTGCACGCTGTTCATGCTCACCGCGCTGGGGCTCAGCTTCGCCAACAGCATCCAGAGTGCGCTGCTTCTCAGCGGCATCGGCGTGGTCATCATGGTGCTGATGCGCAAGCTGGGCTACCTGGACGTGCGCCACATGGACTCCGTCCAGCAGACGCGCCAGCGCAACCTGGAACTGCGCTCGCTGGTGCGCTCCGTCACCGCGGCGGTGCGCGCGGCCGGTTCGTTCCAGGAGGTGTGGAACGCCGTCCGTCCGTTGTCCCAGGGGCTGAGCCTGTCCTCGCTGGAGCTGCGCCTGCGCCGCCCGCACGAGGGCGTGAACGCGGGCGTCGTCTTCGAGTCCCAGCACCCGGACGCCGGCGCCGGGGCCGCGCTGGAGGTGCGCCTGGACGTGAAGGAGGCGGAAGCCCTGCTCGGCGCGCTGCGCCTGGTCTGGCGCGATGGCCGGGCCGCCATCGACCGGGACGAGGAGCTGGCGCTGGAGGTGGTCGCGGACGCGGTGGCCGAACGCGTGGGGCAGCTGGTGGCGCTGGAGGCCGCGGAGCCCGAGCGCATCATCGCGCTGCGGCGGTGAGCCCATGACCGTCTCTCCAGACCTGCTGACCCTGCTCCATGCGTGGCCGGAAGTGCCGGACGCTCCCGGGCCTTCGAACGAAGGCGATGGTGAAGCGCTGGTGAAGGCCGCCGTGCGCCACGGACTGGCGGGCTTCGTCGAGCACGCGCTCGCGAAGGCGGACTGGACGCTGACCCCGGACGCCGCCGCGCTGCTCACCCGCGAGGCCCGGCTGAGCGCGGCGCGGGGCATGCGCGTGCGGTCGCTCTTGTCGCGAAGCCTGACGGCGCTGGCGGCGCTGGGCCTGACGCCGGTGCTGCTCAAGGGCTACGGGCTGGCGCGCAGGCTCTACCCGGAGCCGCTCCAGCGCGCGACGAACGACGTGGACCTGCTGGTGCCGCGCGCCCGGGTGCTGTGCGCCGTGCACGCGCTGGAGGGGATGGGGCTCACCACCCAGGCCGGCGACGTGGACCGGGACGACGCGCACCACGTGGAGCTCACCGGACCGGACGGACTGGTGGAGCTGCACTACCGCGCGCTCACGGGCTACGGCCTGTCGCTGGAAGGCGACGCCATGGTGTCGCGAGCGCTGGACGCGACGCTGGACGGCCACCCCGTGCGCTTCCTGTGCCCGGAGGACGAGGCCGTCTACCTGGCCCTGCACGCGAGCAACCACCTGCTGCAGCGGCTGGCCTGGCTGTTCGACCTGAAGCTGCTGGCGCGGGCGAACCCCCGGCTCGACTGGGACCGGGTGGTGACGCGCGCGCGGCGCACGGAGCTGCCCCACCTGGTCTGGTATGCGTGGGATGCGGCGCACCGGCTGCTGGACGCGCCCGTGCCCGCCTGGGTGCTCAAGGCGCTGGCCCCGCCCCGGTGGCAGCGCGCGCTGGCGACGCGGTTGTTCTCCGGGCCCCGGCTGGTGGGCGCGGAGCTGGCGCGCAACAAGCCCGCGTGGGTCGCCGCGAAGCTGGCCCTGGCCCCCCGGGCCCGGCCCATGGTGCGGTACGCGCTGCGGCGGCTGCGCGGCGCCCGGCCCCCTCCCGGAACGGGAGCGGAGCCAGGGGCACCACGGCCCGTCCGGTCGCCCGCTGGAAGACGGTGATTGCGGCGGGTAGGCCCGGCCCATTAAAGGTGCCGCACCATGGCGCCCAGCCTCCTCGAAACCTTCCGGGTCCTGTCCTCCTTCGAGCCTCCGCGCGGAAAGCTCCGGGGCGCGCCGTGGGAGGCGTACGTCGACTGGGCCATCGCGCAGGGACTGGCGCCGCTCGCGGCGTACAACCTGGAGTACCGGATGGGCGGGGGCGAGGCGCCGGAGTGGGCCCGCGACCGGATGATGTCCATCTACACCGGCTCCGTGAACGACAACGTCATGAAGCTGGTCCACTTCAAGCGCATCGTGGATCAGCTGGAGGGCCGCAAGATCCTGCTCCTGGGCGGCGCGGCCTTCGCGGAGGCGCTCTATCCGCACGTGGGCTTCCGGCCCGTGCTGGACATCCAGGTGCTGGTGCGCCGCATGGACGTGGACGGCTTCGCCGGCTACCTGTCCAACCACGAGTTCGTCCCGGAGGAGGACACGACGAACAGCGGCGCCGCGCGCGTCGTGTCCGACGGCCGCACCCCCATCCACCTCTACGCGGACGTGCTGGGCGCGAACCGACGTGAGCAGTTGGCTGGCATCTTCGAGCGCGCCCGACCCATGAAGGTCTACGGACAGTCCATCTTCCGCCCGGAGCTGGAGGACGCGCTGTTGCTCACCGCGTTGGATCAGGCCCACCACGGGTATGACGTGCCGTGGCTGTCGTTCGTGGACCTGCGCGAGCTCATCACCGGCGCCACCTGGATGGGCGGCGTGTACTCGCGCCCGATGGATGTCCCGGCGCTCTTGTCCCGCGCGGAGGCGTTCGGCCTGGAGCGCGCCCTCTACACGTCGCTGGCCATCGTGGCGCGGCTGTTCCCGGAGGCGGAGGCGCAGGCCACCGCCGCGTTCCCGCCGCTGCGCCGCGCGACCCGTGAGCTTCTGGACCGGGGCGTGGTGGGTCCGGTGAGCACCCCCGGACGGTCCTCCGCCCTACGGGGTGTGGACAGACTGCGTCGCCTCCTCACGGGGCGATAAGGCTGTCTGGTCGCTCGGCGGTCCTGCGTGCCCGGGCTTTCTTTCAGTGCTCCGGTCGGCGTATGAGTTCATGACGCCACCTGTCGAAACCAGGACACTCAAAGAATGCGCATTGCCATTATCGGATCGGGTTACGTCGGACTCGTCGCGGGCACCTGCTTCGCGGACTCGGGCAACGACGTCGCGTGCGTGGACATCGACGAGCGGAAGATCCGCATGCTCCAGGATGGACAGGTCCCCATCTACGAGCCGGGTCTGGAGGAGCTCATCCGCAAGAACGTGAAGGAGAAGCGCCTCACGTTCACCACCAACCTGGCCGAAGGCGTGGCGAACGCGCAGGCCGTGTTCATCGCCGTGGGCACCCCTGAAGGGGAGAGCGGCGAGGCGGATCTCCAGTACGTGCTCGCGGCGGCGCAGGCGGTGGGCCGCGCGATGAAGCAGTACACGGTGGTGGTGGACAAGAGCACCGTGCCGGTGGGCACCGCGGACAAGGTTCGCGAGGCCATCGCCAAGGTGACGGACGTGGAGTTCGACGTCGTCTCCAACCCGGAGTTCCTGAAGGAAGGCGCCGCGCTGGACGACTTCTTCAAGCCGGACCGCGTCGTCATTGGCGCGGACACCGAGCGCGCCCGGACCCTCATGGGGGAGCTGTACGCGCCGTTCGTGCGCACGGAGAACCCCATCCTGTTCATGGACACGCGCTCCGCGGAGCTGACGAAGTACGCGGCCAACGCGATGCTCGCGACGCGCATCTCCTTCATGAACGACGTGGCCGCGCTCTGCGAGAAGGTGGGCGCGGACGTGGACTTCGTGCGCAAGGGCCTGGGCGCGGACAAGCGCATTGGCTACCCGTTCCTCTTCCCGGGCGTGGGCTACGGCGGCTCCTGCTTCCCCAAGGACGTGAAGGCGCTCGTCACGACGGCGCGTGAGTACGGCCTGGAGCTGGACCTGCTGCGCGCGGTGGAGCGCACCAACGAGCGGCAGAAGAAGCTGCTCGTGAACAAGGCCGTGAAGCACTACGGGACGCTGGAGGGCAAGAAGTTCGGCGTCTGGGGCCTGGCGTTCAAGCCGAAGACGGACGACATGCGCGAGGCGCCGTCCATCGAGGTCATCGAGGGCCTCATCGGCAAGGGCGCGACGGTGATTGCGCACGACCCGGTGGCCGCGCACGCGTCCAAGCGCGTCTTCGGCGACCGCATCCGCTACGCGGACCTGCCGTACGACGCGCTGGAGGGCGTGGACGGCCTGTTCGTGGTGACGGAGTGGAACGAGTTCCGCCACCCGGACTTCGCGCGCATGAAGTCGCTGATGAAGTCGCCGGTCATCTTCGACGGCCGCAACATCTTCCAGCCCGCGCGCATGCGTGAGCAGGGCTTCACCTACTTCGGCATCGGTCGCAAGTAGATGAAGCAGCAGTCCGGAGGCTCGCTGGATGCACTGACAGGGCTGCGCTTCCTGGCGGCCCTGCACGTCGTCTTGTTCCACTTCGGCACCCCGTGCATCCAGGGCGTGGCGCCGGAGTGGATGGTGCAGGTGGTGGCCTCCGGCTATGCCTCCGTGGGGGTCTTCTTCCTCCTGTCCGGCTTCGTGCTCGCGTACAACTACGTGGACACGGCCGGCGGGATGCAGACCCCGCCCCGGGCCTTCTGGAGCGCGCGTCTGGCGCGCGTCTACCCGGTGTTCCTCCTGATGTTCCTGCTGTCGGCGGTGCCCACGGCGCAGGGCTCGCTGTCGGCGAATTCGGTGCCGGTGGCCGCGGCGAAGCTGACCACGGCGGGGCTCACCACGCTGCTGCTGCTCCAGTCGTGGGTGCCGAAGCTGGCGCTGTACTGGAACCCGCCGTCCTGGTCCGTGTCGGTGGAGGCGTTCTTCTACGCGGTGTTCCCGGCGCTGGCCGGGCGGCTGGAGCGCTTCCGGGGCGCGCGCATGACGGCGGCCCTGGTGGGCGCGTGGTTGCTGGGGCTCGTGCCGCCAGTGCTCTACCTGGTGCTGCGGCCGGACGGGCCGGGCGTGCTGAACGCGGCGTCTGGCGGCATGTGGCTGGCGGTGGTGAAGCTCAACCCGTTGATGCGCCTGCCGGAGTTCCTGCTGGGCGTGCTGCTGGGGCTCGTCTTCGTGCGGGAGCGGGCGGCGGCGACGGCGGAGTCCCGACGCTCTGGCGCGGTGATGGCGCTGGCGGGCGCGGCGCTGCTGGTCGCGGGCTTCTCGCAGGGCGCGTGGATTCCGTATCCGCTGATGCACAACGCGCTGCTGGCGCCCGCGTCGGCGCTGCTGGTGTACGGGCTGGCGCGCGGCGGCGGCCCGCTGGGGCAGGTGCTGGCGCGGCCGTGGCTGGTGCACCTGGGCGGGGCCAGCTACGCGCTGTACCTGCTGCAGTACCCCGTCAGCGAGCTGGTGCACTGGCTGGAGCGGTTCGTGGGCCCGTCGTCGCCCACGCGCTTCCTGGCGGTGTTGTTGGTGTTGCTGGTGCCCGCGTCGGTGGCGGTGCACCGGTGGGTGGAGACGCCGTGGCGCACGCGGGTGCGGCGTGGGCTTCAGCGGTGGGTGGATGGCTCGCCCGCGCGGCCGGCTCCGACTCCCGTGGTGCCGGGCACCTGAGCTTCGCGACAGCGCGACTTCAGCGGGCGGCGTTCAGCAGGTGATGCCGTGGGCGCTTCCAGGGCGCGGAGGCCCGAGCCTCACGACAGCGCGCCTTCAGCGGGCGATGCTCAGCGACTGAGGCCTGGGCCTCTTCGTGGGCCGCGAAGGTCGAGCCTCGCGACAGCGCGTCCTCAGCGGGCGAGGCCGCAGGCCTTCTTGCCTTCCTCGGTCTCGATGGTGCGGCAGTCGCAGCCTTCGAGCTTCGCCTCGCAGACGATCTCGTCCTCGGCGACGGGCTCCACGCGGCCCTCCTCGTCGGCGGCTCGCTGCTGGCAGGCCTGCTTCTCCACCGAGTTCAAGGCGCACTCACAGAGCTTCTCGGACAGCTCGCGGCACGCGCTCTTGCACGCGGTGAGTCCGGAGAGGGAGGCGCAGAGGATGGCGGCAGTGAGCAGGAAGCGACGCATGGGGTCGGGGGAAGATGCCAGATGGTTCCCCGGATGCAAGCGGTGTCCCGGGCGGGGCGTTCATTCGATGGCCCCGGAAGGCCGCACCGGGGAGGAGGCGTCCAGGCGCCGCGTCCTCTGGCCGAGGGGACGAGCCCCGGAGGTTCGTGAGGAGCGTGACATACTCCCGCGCCGCGCATGGCTCCTGGCTCCCACCGCGTCTCCCGGTACACCGTCTACGCGGAAGTGGCGCTCGCGGCGCTGGTGGTGCTGGGCCCGGTGGCGCTCGGCGGCGCGGCGCACTGGGTGTCCTGGCCGCTGGGCGTGCTGTCAGGGGCCGCGGCGGTGCTGGCGTTCGTGGGAGCCCGGCGTCAGGGAGAGACCCCGCGCGTGCCGCTCCTGTCCGCGCCGCTGGTGGGCGCCGTGGTGCTGTGTGCGTTGCAACTCGTGCCACTGCCACCCGGGCTGCTCGCATGGGTGAGTCCGGAGGCCGCGGCGCTGCGTGAGGACGTGCTCGTTCCGCTGGGGCTCACGGGCTGGCGGCCGGTGTCGCTGGAGCCTTCCGCCACCTGGCGTGAGCTGGCGAAGCACGTGGCCTATCTCCTCACGTTCGTCGCGGCGGTGCAGGTGTGCCGCGCTCGGGCGTCACGGCAGCGGCTGCTCGCGGTGCTGGCGTTCACGGGCGCGGCGGTGGCGACGGTGGGCTTGGGCCACGCGCTGTTCGGCGTGGAGGCGCTGTTCGGGCTGCGGGCGTACGTGCATGCGCGGCCGCCGCTGGTGACGCCGTTTGGAAATCCCAACCACCTGGCGGGCTTCCTGGGGCTGTGCGCGACGGTGGCGGTGGGGCTCGCGCTGTCGAAGCAGCCGCGTTCGCGCGCGTGGCCCTTCGCGATGGCGGCGCTCGTCTCCGGCGCGGGCGTGCTGCTGTCGCTGTCTCGCGCGGGCATCGTGTTCTTCGTCTTCGGGCAGGTGCTGCTCGCCGCGTGGCTGATGAAGCAGCGTCGCGAGGCGCGCACTCCCGCCAGGCCCGCGTGGGGACGGGGCGCTGCGGTGCTGCTGGGGCTGCTGGCGACGCTGTCCGTGGGCGCGTACCTGGCGGCGGATCAGCTGTGGGCGGAGGCGCGCACCGTGGACGGGGTGGAGTCCCTGCGCCGCGGCAAGATGGAGCCCTGGCCGATGATGGCCCGCGCGGCCCGCGCCTTCCCGGTGCTGGGCATGGGGCGCGGCGCGTTCGAAGCCGCCTTCCCGCGCTACCAGACCGAGCCCAATCCCAACACCTTCACGCACCCGGAGAACGCGGTGTTGCAGGTGGCGGCGGAGTGGGGCGTGCCGGGACTGCTGCTGCTCGGGCTGGCTATCTGGGCCTTCGTGAAGCGCGTGCGGCGCGAGGACCACGGGCCCGTGGAATTGGCGGTGCTGTCCGGCGTGGCGGCGCTGGCGCTGCACAACCTCTTCGACTTCAACCTGGAACTGCCCGCGTGCGCGGTGGCGGTCGCGGTGTTGCTGGGCGCGGTGGCCCGGCCCCGTGAGGCCGAGCGCATGGCCGCGCGCCGCACGAAGATGGGCACACTGCCCGCCGGTCCCGCGCTGGCGTTGGCGGCGGGGCTCACGGGCATGATGCTCGTCGCGCTCGTGCCCGGACGGCGGAGGATGGCGGACGCGGAGGCGCTGCTGGCGGAGCGCGTGGCGGCGCGGGCGCCGGTCGCGGAGGTGCGAGCCCTGGGGCTCCAGCTCATCGACGTGCACCCTGCGGACTACCTGCTGTATCGGCTGATGGCGATGGCCTCCGTGTCGAATGGCGCCGAGGGCGCGAAGGACGCGCTGAGCTTCGTCAATCACACGCTGTACCTGCGGCCCCTGGATGCGCCCGCGCACCGCGTGGCCGCGCGGGCCCTGCTGCATCTGAGCCGGCGCGAGCAGGCCTTCCTGGAGTACCGGCTCGCGCACGAGGCCGGGGACACGCGCGTGTTGATCAGCGAGGCGATGCCCCGTGCCCGCACGGTCGAGGAATTGAAGACCCTCACGTCCGAAGCGCCCGGGCAGGTGACGGAACTCGCGGAGACGCTGCTCGCCGGGCCCTCGCGTCGCGCGCTGGGATTCGCATGGCTCACCTGGGCGCGTGAACATTTCGAGGGCCGGCCCGAAGCCACCGCGCTGTGGATGCAGGAAGCGCGCGGACGGCTGGCCCAGGGAGAACTCCCCGCGGCGGAGGCGGCCTGCGCGGAGGTGGAGCGGCGCGCCCCGGACGCACTGGCCACGCACCTGCTGCGCGCGGACGTGTGGCTTGCGCAGGGAAAGCGCGCGGAGGCACTGCAGTCACTGGAGGCGCTCGTGAAGCGCTTCCCCCACGACGTGGAGCTGGCCTTCACGCTGTCCACGCGGCAGCAGGAAGCCGGCCTCACGCGCAGGTCCCGGGACACGCTGGCCGCCATGGCGCCGTACCTGACCGACCTGCGGCAGCGCGCACGCCTGCTGTCGCTGGAGGCGGACAGCTTCGAACAGGAAGGCCTGCTGGCCCGCGCACTGGAGCAGCGCCGCTCGGTCGTGGGGCTGCTGCCCGGTCCGGAGAGCCACTTCGCGGTGGCCCGGTTGCAGGAGTTGCTGTCGCGCTACGACGCGGCGGCGCGCTCGGTGCACGAGGGCCTGCGGCTCATGCCACCTAACGATGCACGGCGCGCGGAGGGTGAAGCCTGGGCGGCGCGGCTGGAAGAACGCGAGCGTGCCCTGCAGGACGCACACAAGGGCGGGCTGCTGGAGGACGCGAAGGGGCGGGAAGTGGAACCGCCGGGTTCACCGGCGGTCAGCGACGCTCCCGCTCCATGAGGACATCAGGCCGACGCGCCTGAGTCCTCCACGGGCGCTCCGTACGACGGTTTCTCCTCTTCTTCACGCGAGAGCGGCTGGATGAAGGACGCGACCAGCGGCCACTCCAGGCGCGCGAAGTCCTGGAAGCGCATCTCCAGGGCCTCCTCGTGCGAACCGGCGCGGAACAGCAGCCGCTCGTTGACGCTCAAGGACTCGTCCATCGCGATGGGCAGGCCATACAGCTCGCCGAAGGGAGGCTCCGCACCCGTCTCGCAGTCGGGAAAGTGGTCGGCGAACTCGGACTCGGCGGCGAGCCGCGCGGTGCGGACGCCCAGCGTGTGGCGGACCTGTCGCAGGTCCACGGTCGCCATCGCGGGCACGACGACGATCCACGGCTGCCGGTCGGCCAGCACGATGATGGATTTGGCCACTCGCCAACCGGGCACGTTGAGGGCATCCACGAGCTCCATCGCGGTCACGGCCCGAGCGTGGGCGTACCGCTCGAAGGGGACGCGATGGCGCCGCAGATAGCTTTGAATGGCACTCGGAATCATGGGGGACATCACCTCCTTCGCTTACAAGGTGTGTCCGGACGACGCGGGCGGCCATTCGCCACTGGAACTAGACGGCCGTGGCTGCCTGCCCTCGTCGGGTGCGCCGGAGGGCAGGCGGGCGGGCTACCTCACGTCACTGCTGGAAGTCGTAGACGCTGCCCAGCTTGAGCAGGCGCGTCAGCTCGTCGAGCGCGCTCATCGTCTCGCGCGCGAGCTGCGGATCGCGCACGTCCTCCGGTTTGAGCACGTCGCGGTAGTGCTTGCGCACCCACGCCGCGAGCCCCTCGTGCAGGGCCGGCGAGTAGAAGACGTCCGCGGTGATGGCGGCGCGCTCCGCGTCCGTGAGCGAGATGCGCTGACGCAGGCACGCCGGGCCGCCGCCGTTGTTCATGGACTGCCGGACGTCCAGGTAGTGCACCGCCTTCACCGGGTTGTCCCCGGCGACCACTCGCTCCAGGAAGGCGTGGGCGGTGGGCGTCTCGCGGCTCTCGATGGGCGCGATGATGGCCATGGTGCCGTCCGGCAGCGACAGCACCTGCGAGTTGAACGGGTAGGCGCGCACGGCGTCCTTCACCGGCAGCTCGGCGTCCGTCGCGACCTCGAAGCGGAAGGCGTCGCCCAGCTTCTCGCGCAGCGTCTGGAGGAGCTTCGGGTGCTCCACGAAGGCCAGCGCGTGCAGCATGAGGAAGCGCTCGTTGCCCACCGCGAGCACGTCCGTGTGGAACGCGCCCGCGTCGATGCCGTCCGGATGCTGCTGCGGCAGCACCACCTGCTCCGGCGCCAGCTGGTGCAGCCGCGCCAGGGCCTGGCTGGACTCCAGCGTCTGGCGCGCGGGGAAGCGCTGGGGCCCCTTCACGTCCTGCCACGCGCTGCGCCCCCAGGCGAGCACGTGCACGGCCTTGTGTCCCGGCGTGAAGAGGCGCGTGTGGTTGGCCGCGCCCTCGTCCGCGAAGTGAGCAGCGCCCGGCAGCGGCGCGTGCACCTGGAAGTGCTTCGCGTCCGCGAAGATGGCGCGCAGCACCGCGTGCGTGGTGTCCGCCTCGATGGCGCGGTGGAACATCTGCGTGAGGTTCGCGGGCGTCAGGTGCACCCGGCCGTCAGCGGTGTCCGCGGACGGCGCCACGGTGGCCGCGTTCGCCGTCCACATGGCGGAGGCGCTGGAGGTGAGGCGCAGCAGGTGCTCCCCGTCGCGCGCGGCGCGGGTGATGACCTCCTCGTCGGAGCCCGTGAAGCCCAGGGCCCGCAGGGTGCGCAGGGAAGGGCGCGGTTGGGGCGGCAGCACCGCCTGGCCTACGCCCAGCTCCGACACGAAGCGCATCTTCTCCAGCCCCTGGAGTGCCGCCTCCCGGGGGTGGCTGGGCTGGCCGCCGTGGTGCTGTGACGCCAGGTTGCCCGGCGAGAGGCCGGCGTAATTGTGGGTCGGACCAATGAGGCCGTCGAAGTTGTATTCGCGCATGGGATATGGAGACGCGTCGTGGAGCGTCCCCCTTTAACAAAGCGCCTCAAGCGTTACCTGCGCTACCTGCTCATCGCCGGGATGTTGCGCCTGCTCCAGTTCCTTTCGCTGGACACGGCCCGCACCCTGGGCATGACCCTGGGCGGCTGGGCCTACGCGTTCGCGGGCGGAGAGCGCAGGAAGGCGCTCAAGTCGCTGGCCCGCGCCTTCCCGGAGAGGACCGGGGCGGAACGTGACGCGCTCGCCCGTGACGCCTTCCGCCATCTGGCCGCCGCGGCCCTGGAGGTCGCCTCCGCGCGGGCGCTGGATGCCGGGCTGGAGTCCCTGGTGTCCTGGCCGGACGCGGACCGCCAGGTGCTGGAGGCCGCGCTGGCGAAGGGGAAGGGCGTCGTCTTCGTGTCTGGCCACGTGGGCAACTGGGAGCTGCTCGCCCGGCGTGTGGCGAGGGCGGGCTACCCCAGCCAGAGCATCGCGAAGGAGACCAGCGACCCTCGTCTCACCGCGCTGGTGGAGGACTTCCGGGCCAAGGGCGGCGTGCGCAGCATCTGGCGCGGCCAGGAGGGCGCGGCCCGGGCCATGCTCCGCGCGCTGCGCAGTGGCGAAATCCTGGGCATCCTCATCGACCAGGACACCAAGGTGCAGTCCGTCTTCGTGCCCTTCTTCGGGGAGCTGGCGGCCACCCCTCGCGCCGCGGCGGACCTGGCGCTGCGCACCGGCGCGGCGGTGGTGGTGGGCTTCTGCCAGCGCGACAGCCAGGGCTACCGGCTCACCATGGAAGAGGTGCCGCACCCGGACGCGACGGAGCGTGAGGCGGCCGTGCAGGCGCTCACCGCCGCGCTGTCGCAGCGCATCGAGGCGGCCATCCGCCGCGCCCCCGAACAGTGGGTGTGGATGCATCAGCGCTGGAAGACGCGTCCTCCCGAGGACGCTCCCCCGGCCCTCGCTGACGCACCGTCCGCCCCGGCGCGGTGATAAGGAGGGCCTTGTGCCGCGCCTGCTTGCCTTGAGCTTCCTGGGACTCCTCGCCACCGCCTGCGCGCCGCGCCGTCCGGCCCCGGGCGCCTCGAACGAGCCGCGCCCGGACGTGGTGCTGGAGGGCGCGCACCTGCGCTCCTACGAGGGCGACACGCTCCAGGTCTCCGGCACCGCCTCGCGCGTCCTCTACCGGCGCGCGGGCGGCGAGGTGCAGGCCACCGAGGTCGTCGTGAGCCTGCCCCCCGGGAAGGGCTCGCCCGCTTCCCAGCAGGCAGGCACCACCATCACCGCGCCGAATATGGACGGCAGCCTCGCGTCCAAGACGTGGGTGGGCACGGGCGGCGTCGTCGTGCAGACGGGCGAGGGCCTGGTGGCCAACACCCCCCGGCTCACCTACGAGTCGGACGCGCGGCGGGCCCATGGTGAGGAGGGCGTGACGATGAGAGGTCCCGACTACCAGATGCGGGCGGACCGCTTCACGCTGTCCGCCGCGGACCAGACGTTCACCTTCGAGGGCACGGTCCAAGCCGTGCTGGGTGGAGCGACGGAGTGATTGAGTTCCTCGTGATGGCGCTGTTCCTGGCCCAGCCCGCGTCCTCCCAGGCCGCCACGCCCGCCGCTCCGGGCGCCCCGGGCGTCGTGCAAACCACTCCAGCCGCGAAGCCCGGTGCCGCCACCGCCCCGGCCACGCCCGCTGCTCCGGCCCCGAGCACCCCGGCCACGCCGCCGCCCGCGCCGGGCACGTCGCTGGCGCCCACGGGACTGCGCAACCCGGTGGACCTGTCCGCGGACCACGTCACCGGCGACCGCAACCAGGCGGTGCTCACCGGCAACGTGGTGGTGAAGCACCAGACCATGGACATCCGCTGCGAGAAGATGACCGGCTACTACAACGCCACCCGCCAGGTGACGCGCGTGGTGTGCGCCGGCAACGTGCGCGCCGTGGACGGCGACCGGCAGGCCCGGGGCGAACGCGCCGACTACGACGTGCCCTCGGGCGTGCTGGTGGTGACGGGCTCCCCGGAGGCCCGCCAGGGCAACACCTACCTCACCGGCACCAAGGTGCGCCTCGTCCTGGGCAGCGAGCGCCTGGAGGTGGAGAACGCCCGCATCCTCGTGGACTCCCCGTCCACCACCGCCGTCCCCGGCACCCGCAAGAAGGCCCCCGCGCCGAAGCCGGCGGGCACGACGCCATGAGCGGCGCGAAGCTGTTCGCCGAAGGGCTCCAGAAGTCCTTCCGCAAACGCCAGGTGGTGCGCGACGTGTCCTTCAACGTCGCCCCCGGTGAAGTCGTGGGCCTCTTGGGACCCAACGGCGCCGGCAAGACGACGAGCTTCAACATGGTGGTGGGCCTGGTGACGCCGGACGCGGGCCGGGTGCGCGTGGGCGACGAGGACCTCACCCACCTGCCCATGCACCGCCGCGCGCGCCGTGGCGTGGGCTACCTGCCGCAGGAAGCCTCGGTCTTCCGCAAGCTCACGGTGCGCGAGAACTTCCTGGCCGTGCTGGAGCTCCAGAAGGGCCTCACCGCCCAGGATCGCAAGCAGCGCGCGGACACCCTCCTGGAGGAGTTCGGCCTCTCCCACGTCGCTGAGTCCTGGGGCGAGACACTCTCCGGTGGCGAGCGGCGGCGCGCTGAAATCGCCCGCAGCCTCATCCCCGCCCCCCGCTTCATCCTCTTCGACGAGCCCTTCGCCGGCGTGGACCCCATCAACGTGGGCGACCTCCAGCGGCAGATCCACCTCCTGAGGGAGCGGGGCCTGGGCATCCTCATCACCGACCACAACGTCCAGGACACCCTGGGCATCTGCGACCGGGCCTACATCATCGCACAGGGTCAGATTCTCGAAGAGGGAACCCCCACGCAGATCGCCGGCTCGGCCCGTGCGAGGGCCGTCTACCTGGGAGACCGGTTCCGTCTCCAGGCTCCGTGAAAAGCCGTCCTCCCCGTATGTCTCCAGATGCTCGCGGTGAAGTTGGCCCCGCTTTTGCGTCGACGTCTGAACATCTGCCAGGCGAGCAGGGGTTACGACAACCTGTCGGATTTCCAGCGGATTTTTGACGATGCAAATCAGAAACCACGCGCTGGGGCACTGGACGTGGCCGGGGGTCCTTGTTAGGTTGGCACGGTCCTTGATTGGAACTTCCAATCAAGTGGCACGCATGCCTTCCGGAGACGCCCCCACATGGCGATGGAACTCAAACAGAGCCTGAAGCTCGCGCAGCAGCTGGTGATGACGCCCCAGCTGCAGCAGGCCATCAAGCTCCTCCAGCTCTCACGCATGGAGCTCCTGGACCAGGTCCGCGAGGAGATGGAGCAGAACCCCCTGCTGGAGCAGCCCGAAGAGGGCATGCCCGGGGAGGTGAGCGAGAAGGAGCCTGGCGAGGCCTCGCTCGAAGCGGACAACGCGGAAATCGCGCGCGACGTGGATCTGCCGTCGGCGACGCCGGAGAACGCCCAGGAGTTCAAGGCGGACGGCGAGGGCCCCCCGGAGATTGACTGGGAGTCCTACCTCAACAGCTACCAGTTCAACGAGCCCACCACCGCCTCCAACAAGGGCAACGTGGCCACGGACGACCTGCCGTCGTTCGAAGCCAACATGGTGAAGAAGGAGGACCTGGTCGACCACCTCCAGGAGCAGCTGGGCACGCTGCGGCTCAACGAGGCCGAGCGCCGCGTGGCGGTGCTGATCCTCGGGAACCTGGACGACGACGGCTACCTCAAGCTGCCCGACATTGAAGGCGACCCGCTCATCCGCCTGTCCAACGAGGCGGACGTGCCCATGCACGTGGCCGAGCGCACCCTGCGCCGCATCCAGAACCTGGAGCCCCGGGGCTGCGGCGCGCGCGACCTGCAGGAGTGCCTGCTCATCCAGCTGCAGGCGATGAAGGACCCGAACGCGGCGCTGCTGGGCCTCATCATCAAGCGGCACATGAAGTACCTGGAGAGCAAGAACCTCCCGGCCATCGCCAAGGACCTCAAGGTCACGCTGGACGAAGTGGTCGCGGCGGCGAGGCTGCTCCCGAAGCTGGACCCGCGGCCGGGCCGCAACTTCAGCGGGGATGACGCGCAGTACATCACCCCCGACGTCTTCGTCTACAAGCTGGGGGACGAGGACTACACCGTGGTCCTCAACGACGACGGCCTGTCCAAGCTGCGCATCTCCGGCATGTACCGGAACGCGCTCAAGAACGGCGCGGTGAGCCCCGGGCAGACGAAGGAGTTCATCCAGGACAAGCTGCGCAGCGCGATGTGGCTCATCCGCTCCATCCACCAGCGGCAGCGGACCATCTACAAGGTCACCGAGAGCATCGTGAAGTTCCAGCGGGACTTCCTGGACAAGGGCATCGCGCACTTGAAGCCGCTCATCCTGCGCGACGTGGCGGAGGACATCGGCATGCACGAGTCCACCGTCAGCCGCGTCACCACGAGCAAGTACGTGCACACGCCGCAGGGCATCTTCGAGCTGAAGTACTTCTTCAACTCATCCATCGCGCGCGTGTCCGGCGAGGACACGGCCAGCGAGGCCGTGAAGCACCACATCAAGCAGCTGGTGTCGCAGGAAGACTCGCGCAACCCGTACTCGGACCAGAAGATCGTCGAGCTGCTGCGCTCGCAGGGCACGGAAATCGCCCGCCGCACGGTGGCCAAGTACCGCGAGGTGCTGGGCATCCTCCCCAGCAGCAAGCGCAAGAAGTACTTCTAAGCCGTTCTCCATCACCGGCCCTGCACGCCAGGGCCGGTTTGGGGCATGAAGCGGTCCATGGACCCCGTGCTCCCCACCGATGTCGGCGTTCCCCGCCGTGACCCCGTGCCGCTCGTCGTCCCGCCCGTCACCCTGGAGGGGAGGGCGGTGCGACTGGAGCCGCTGACGCTGGAGCACGCGCCCGCGCTCGCGGCGGTCTGCGAGCCCGAAATCTTCGCCAATTTCTCGCGCGTGCTGCGCACGGAAGCGGACGTCGCGGACTACATCACCGTCGCGCTGAAGGCGGCCGCCACGTGCATGGAGCGGCCCTTCGCCATCCGCGAGCTGGCGAGCGGCGCCGTGGTGGGCACCACGCGCTACATGGACATCTCCCGCGAGTTCCGCACGCTCGAAATCGGCTCCACGTGGCTGGCGCGGCGGGCGTGGCGCTCGCGGGTGAACACCGAGTGCAAGTACCTGCTCCTCACGCACGCGTTCGAGACGCTGGGCGTGATGCGCGTGCAGCTCAAGACGGACAGCCGCAACGCGCGCTCCAGGGCGGCAATCTTGCGCTTGGGTGCTTCCTTCGAGGGCATCCTGCGCAACCACATGCTGGTGCGCGGCGGCGTGGTGCGGGACAGCGCGTACTTCGGGTTCATCGACACCGAGTGGCCCGGCGTGAAGGCGCGGCTCGAAGGACTGCTGGCGCGGGAGTGATAGGGTGCCGGCCGCCATGACCTTCCCTGCATCGAGCCCGCGTCGAACCGTGTCCTGCTTCACCGTCCTGGGGGCGCTCGTGGCGCTCACCGGCTGTAGCGGCGGCGAGACGAAGGTGATGACGCTGGCGGAGCTGTCGGACCGCTCGCTCATCTTCGCGCTGGCGGACGTGGATGACGCGGAGACGCCGGACGCGCAGGGCGCGCACCGCTTCACCGCCAGCTACACGGTGTCGCCGGACGGCCCGTGCTCGCGCTTCGCCGACGACGTGACGGCCACCTTCAACGGCCAGCCCATGACGCTGGTGCCGGGTGGCGCGTCGGACGTGGGCGGGCGCTCGGAGGCGTGTGAGAACAGCCGCGTCTACTTCAACTTCGATCCGGCCGCCTGGGGCCGCGAGCCGGTGGAGGACATCGTCGTGCAGTTGCAGGACGCCTCCAGCACCGTGCGCCTGGTGGTGAAGAACGCCAAGGCCAAGCGCAAGTTCACGTTCCAGGGCGAAGGCACTCCGGACAAGCTGCGCGTGGGGCAGTCCTATGACTTCCTCTGGGAGCCCTCCACGGAGGTGCCCGGTCCGGTGGAGGCGCTGCTCCTGCGCGAAGGGGGCCGCGCGCCCGGCGTGCTCTCCGTCACGCAGAACGGCAACACGTCCACCGTCGCCATCGCCGCGGGCACCCCGCAGGCGAACCACATCCTGACGCTGGGCGCGGACCTGGAGGGCGTCGTGGGCGAGTGCTCGGGCGTGTCGTCGTGCTCGGGCGCCATCTACCACGCGCAGGACTTCGTGCTCTCCGTGGTGCCCTGAGTTCAGGAGCGATCCGCAGGCATGTTACCGGCGTGAGCGCCACGCACGCGGTGTGGGGGAATGCCGACCGGAAAATGAGGCCCGGGTCGGAATCCCCTCACCGTGCCATGCAGCGGACACCAGACGTGTCCTATTGCGGTCGCTTTCGCGAGCGCGATCCGTGAACGGGATTTCCAACCTGGGGGGCCGGGTTGCTTTCGGCGTGGGCTCCGTTTCTGATCTGTCACGGAGCTTACCTCTCTCCCTAGGAGGCGGCCACGCATGCAGCTCAACATCACCTTCCGTCAGTTCGGAGCGTCGGATTCCCTGAAGGAGTACGCCCGTGAAAAGGTCGATCGGGTGAACCGACTGCTGGACCGGGCTGGTGAAGCCCACGTGGTGCTGTCGTTGGAGCGGCACCTGCATCACGCGGACATCACCATCCACTCCGGCGCCTGGGTCCTCCGAGGGCGTGAGAAGAGCGATGACATGTACGCGTCCATCGACCTGGCGATGGACAAGATCGAACGGCAGCTGCGCCGCTACCGCGACAAGCTCAAGTCGCACCACGGCAAGGAAAAGGTCCATCACCGCCAGGACCTGGTGAGGGTCCGCCACGACGTCTTCGAGGTCCACGAGCCGGAGGCGACCGCGGAGGCTTCCACGCCCGCCGCCCAGGCCGCGCCCGCCGCGCAGGCGCCGGTGGCCGAGTCGGGTGTCGCCCGCCTGGTGCGCACCACGCATCTGGCCATCCAGTCGTTGTCCGTGGACGACGCCGTGATGCAGATGAACCTGATGAACAACGACTTCTACGTGTTCCAGAACCAGCAGTCCCAGGCGCTGTCCATCGTCTACCGGCGCAAGGAGGGCGGGTTCGGGCTCATCGAGCCGCACCTGCCTGACGCGCCGGTGGCCGCCACCGGCACCTGACAGGCAGTCGTATCCGTGCCGGGGAACCGGGTCCGGGACATCCCCGGGCCCGGGTCCGGGGTGGGGGGGAACGGCCCGGGCTGACGCGCAGTGAGCGAAGCGCCTGCCACCGCCCAGGCGACCCTTGCGCGAATCCAGTGTGAGGAGTAATTGCCGGCCGAGGAATCATTGCCGGCCCGGAGCGCCAGTGCGGGAGCGCCATTGAGAATCGCCGATTTCCTCAGCCCCCAGGCGGTCGTCGCGGACATGCAAGCCCGGACGAAACCGGAGGTGCTGCGCGAGCTGAGTGCCACGTTGGCCCGGGCGCATCCGAATCTGCGCGAGGACCGGCTGGTGGCGGTGCTCCAGGAACGCGAGAAGTTGGGCAGCACGGGCATTGGCGAAGGCGTGGCCATCCCCCACGGCAAGCTGGCGGGCATGGACAGTCTCCAGGCGGCCTTCTGCGTGTCGCGCGCGGGGGTGGACTTCGAGTCCATCGACGGCAAGCCCACGCACCTGTTCTTCGCGCTGGTGGCGCCGGAGAACAGCGCGGGGGTGCACCTGAAGGCGCTGGCGCGCATCTCGCGGCTGTTCAAGAACCCGCGCTTCCGGGCGGCCATCCTGGAAGCGCCCTCGGCCGCGGACATCCACGCCCTCATCGTCCAGGAAGACGCGCGGCCCTGAGGGCCTGACAGGAGACGCCCCGCATGGACGTCGTCCTGCGTCCCATCAACGACCGTTTCTTCCACGAGCAGGTGCTGCCCTTCTTCACGCGCGCCATGGGGGATGCCTCCGGCGCGCTGGAGGCCCTCTCCAACCACCTGGGTGACGCGCAGGCGTTCACGCTCTGTCAGCGGCTGGCCTCGTCGGCGCTGCCTGGGGGCGTGGGGTCGGTGGACTCGGACGGGTGGATGGACCTGGTGGACCGGCTGGTGTTCCAGCCCTGGCGCGAGGCGCCCGGCGGCTGGGAGGTGGGCGGGTCCCCCGGCGGCTACGCGGACGAGTGGGACGAGGCGCTGAACCTGGCGCTGATGGTGGAGGACGCGGCCTATCCCTACTGGGACACGAAGGCGGCGCGCGTGGTGCGGGACAACTTCCGCCGGCGTCCCCCGGGCGAGCAGGGGCTGGCGTCGCTCCTGGCCGGGCAGTGGGACCCCTTCCCGGAGTTCCCGCCGGACCGCGTCTTCATCACGCAGGGCCGCGGGGAGTACGCGGTCCGCGAGCGGTTCGCCTTCGCGGACTGGGCCTGGCGGCCGGCGAAGACGGTGTTGCACTGGCAGGTGAACCTGCCGCGCAAGCTGGAGCGGCTGCTGACGCGGGAGCAGGAGCGCCTGAAGCTGCCGGTACTGCCGGAGCGCGACGAGGTGCTGGGCTACTGGACGGGCCGCCTGCCCCAGCCGCCGCCCCTGTCCGTGTTGTTCTCCGGCCTGGGCCCGAACGCGGCCACGTGGATCCGCGAACTGGGCGCGCTCACGCTGCACCTGCGCGGCGCCGCGCAGACGAAGCAGGGTCTGGCCGCGCTGGTGACGCGCGGGACCACCGTGCGGCTGTGAGCTGATGGCCAGGTCCCTGGTGCGGCTCGGCTGAAGCGGACGGCGATTTCCGGGTTTCCTTGTCCTGCTGTTCCCGGTCATGCTCCGGGGCATGCGCCGCTTCCTGTCGCCCGTGGGTTCCATGCTCCTCGCCGCCGCGGTGCTGATGGGCGGCTGTTCTTCCTCGAAGAAGGCGACGGAGGCTCCGCGCACGGACCATGCGTCGCTCTACGGGGCGGACGCGGCCTACGCGGTGGGCGTGACGCAGTCGCTGACGTACGAGGACGCGGTCCGCCGCCGCACGCTGAAGCCGCTGGTCTGGTACCCGGTGGCGCCCGGCACGCCGATGGACAACCGTGCGCCGTCGGACCTGTTCAAGCCCTTCTACGGAGCGAAGGACGCACCGCTCTCGGACGCGCGGGAGCGCTGGCCGGTGGTGCTGCTGTCGCACGGGAGCGGGGGCTCGTTGATGGACCTGTCCTGGTTCGGTTCGAACCTGGCTGCGCATGGCTTCGTCGTGGTGGCGTTGAACCACCCGGGCAACACCTTCGGCGACACGAGCCCGGAAGGCTTCGCGCGCGCCTATGAGCGTCCGCAGGACTTCACGGTCATCCTGGACCACCTGCTGAAGGATCCGAAGTGGGGCTCGCGAGTGGATCCGGAGCGCATCGGCGCGTCGGGGCACTCGATGGGTGGCTACACGGCGTTGGCGCTGGTGGGGCTGAACCTGAACCTGGAGTGGATTGAAAAGCGCTGCAAGACGCCGGGCACCCGGGAGGAGATTGGCTGCGAGGGCCTGCGCGACGTGGACTACAGCCGCATCGACATGAAGCGCTCGCGAGCGTCGTACCTGGACCCGCGAGTGAAGGCCGCGTTCGCGATGGCGCCGGGCATGGCGGCCTCCTTCGAGGCGCGTGACACCGCGGACGTCCAGAAGCCGGTGGAGCTGGTGCTCGCGAAGGGTGACGAGCTGATGCCGCACGAAGGGCACGGCATGCACCTGGCAGGGCTGCTGCCGCCCGCGACCACGACGACGGTGGTCCTGGACGACGCAGGGCACTTCACCTTCCTGCCCGAGTGCTATCCGAAGGGCTTCGACGTCATCGCCATGCTGTGCCGCGACCCGGTGGCGGGGACGCGCCCGGCCTCGCATGCGCGCACCAACGCGGAAGGCGTGGCGTTCTTCCGCCGCACGCTGGACGTGCACTGATGCTTCAGGCCGGAGCCGCGGCCTTCGGTGGGCTCTCCAGGAGGATGGTGACGGGCCCGTCGTTGACGAGCGAGACCTTCATGTCCGCGGCGAAGATGCCGGTGCCCACGGTGAGGCCGCGCTGGCGCAGCGCTTCGCAGGTGCGCTCGTAGAGGGCCTTGGCGGCGACGGGCTCCATCGCGTCGATGAAGCTGGGCCGGCGGCCCTTGCGGGCGTCGCCGTAGAGGGTGAATTGGCTGACGACGATGAGGTGCTTGGAGGTGTCCTCCAGCGACAGGTTCATCTTGCCATCGGCGTCCTCGAAGATGCGCAGCATGGCCAGCTTCTCCACCATCCACGCCATGTCCGCGTCGGTGTCGCCCTTGCCCACGCCCAGCAGCACGAGCAGGCCCGGGCCCATCTCGCTCACACGCTGTCCGTCCACCGTCACCGATGCTTCCAGGACCCGCTGCACCACGGCCTTCATGGATTGACTCCCTTGCGTCCCTGCTTCCTGCCAGGGACGCAGGAGGCCTTCAAGTCAGCGTCCTTCGTGACGTGGATCCATCGCGTCGCGCAGCGCATCGCCCAGCAGGTTGAAGCCCAGCACGGTGACCGCCAGCGCGATGCCGGGGAAGAGGGCCACGTGCGGCGCCACCAGCAGGTACTGCGTCCCCTGGTCCACCAGCGCGCCCCATGACGGCGTGCCCGGCGGGACGCCCAGCCCCAGGAAACTCAGGGATGCCTCCGCGACGATGGCGCCCGGCAGTGCGAACGTCGCCAGCACGAGCAGTGGCCCCGCCGCATTGGGCAGGATGTGCCGCACGAGGATGCGGCCCGGCCCACTGCCCAGCGCCCGAGCAGCCTGCACGTAGTCTCGTTCGCGCAGGGTGAGCACCTGCCCGCGCGTCAGCCGCGCGTAGCCCGTCCATCCAGTGAACGACAGGGCGAACACCACGTTGGCAAGGCTGGGGCCCAGCACCGCGGTGATGAACAGCGCCAGCAGGATGCCGGGGAACGCGAGCAGCACGTCCACCAGCCGCATCAGCGCTTCGTCCACGAGCCCGCCCGCGTAGCCTGCGATGCCGCCCAGCGTGATGCCCACCGCCGCGGACAGCACCACGGCGAAGAAGGACACCTCCAGCGATACGCGCGCGCCGTACAGCACGTGGGTGAGCACGTCGATGCCGTTCTCCCCCGTGCCCAGCAGGTGACCGGGCGTCGGGGGCAACAGCTCGCGAGTGAGGTCGATGGCGTCCGGCGCGTGGGGGCTGAGCCACGGCGCGAACAACGCCGTGAACACCCAGACGCACGCCACGGCGAGCCCGAACCGGGCGCCCCACGAGTGCAGCCGGAAGCGGTGGGCCGCGCTCATGAGCGCCTCCGCACGCGCGGGTCGACCCACGAATACGCGAGGTCGGTGAGCGTGTTGACCGCGACGTAGCAGAACGTGAAGAGGAGCACCGTGGCGCGCACGGTGTTGTAGTCGCGCTTCTCGATGGCGGTGAGCAGCAGCGTGCCCATGCCCGGCCACGCGAACACCTTCTCCGTCACGATGGCGCCGCCCAGCAGCGCGCCGAACTCCAGGCCCAGCACGGTCACCAGTGGCAGCAGCGCGTTGCGGAACGCGTGCTTCCACAGCACCACGCGAGGCGACAGGCCCTTGGCCCGGGCCACCGTGACGTAGTCCTCGCGCAGCGCTTCGAGCATCGTCGCGCGAGTCATCCGCGCGAGGAACGCGGCCAGCGCGGTGCCCAGCGTGAACGCGGGCAGCACCAGGTGCCGCCACGACTCCGCGCCCGACACGGGCAGCCAGTCCAGCTTCAGCGCGAAGAGGATGATGAGCACCGGCCCCAGCCAGAAGCGGGGCAGGGCGACACCCGCCACGGACACGCCCATCGCCGCCGCGTCCACGGGTGTCCCTCGCCGCGCAGCCGCCATCACGCCCAGGGGCAGCGCCAGCGCCAGGGACACGGCCATGGCCGACACCGTGAGCAGCAGCGTGTACGGCAGCGCCGCGCCCAGGGCAGGAAGCACCTTGCGCTGGAACGGAGGCAGCGACGTGCGCAGCTCCCCGGTGGCCAGGTCTCGAGTGAACGTCCAGAGCTGCGCGTACCACGGCAGATCCAACCCCACGGCCTGCCGCAACGCCGCGCGGTCCACCTGCGTCGCCTGCTCCCCCAGCATCACGTCCACCGGGTCCCCAGGCACGAGGTGCAGGAACAGCGACACGAGCAGCAGCGCCCCCACCATCGCGATGAGCGCGGACACGAGCCTCCGGGTCACGGCGTGCCCCCACGCTCGGGCGTCACTTCCCGCGCCTTCGCCAGCGGCAGCAGCAGGCCATGCGCGCTGGGCTCGAAGTCCGCGAGCCGCGAGGACACCACCGCGACACTGGCCTCATGCCACAGCGGGATGACGGGCATGTCCGCGTCCAGCTCCCGCTGCGCCTCCGCGTACAACGTCTTCCGTTCCTCCCGAGACGCCTGCGTCGCCGCGTCCAGCACTCGGTCCAGCTTCGGGTCCTTCAGTGCTCCGCGATTGAACCCGCCCCAGTGGTTCTCCGGGCCGGGGATGTTCGCGGAATGGAACGCGCCCCGGAGCAGGTCCGGCTCCATCACGGCGGCCCACTTCAACGTGAACAGCTCGAAGCGCCCCCGGCGCACGTCCTCGAAGAACGTCCCGAACTCCAGCGCCCGCACCTCCACCGCGATACCGCCCTTCGCCAGCTGCTCCTTGAGCACCAGCGCCACCGCGCGCCGGAAGCGGTCCGTGCTCGTCTTGAAGGTGAAGGACAGGCGCGGCTGTCCTCCGGGCCCGTCCGGATCCGGGTACCCCGCCGCGTCCAGCAGCCGGGCCGCCTCCTCCGGTGCGTAGCCGCAGCCCGGTGTCTCCGTGAAGGCCCAGTGCTCACGGGGCAGCATGCTGGACGCGGGCTCCGCCAGCCCGTGCAGCTTGTGCTCCACCAACGGGCGCACGTCGATGAGGTGACACAGCGCCTGGCGCACGCGCACGTCCGCGAGCGGCCCCTCGCGCAGGTTGATGCCCAGGTACGTGAAGCCCGTGCCCGGCTTCGTTACCACTCGCAGGTGGGGCGACTTGCGCAGCGCGGGCAGCACCGCCGGGGAAACGCCGTTCACCACCAGGTCCGCGCGGCCCTTGAGCAGCTCCAGCACCCGCGTCGTCTCGTCCCGCACCACCCGGAACGTCAGCCTCGACACCGCGGGCTTCCCTCCATGCCAGCCCTCGAAGGGGACCAGCGTCAGGTGCTCCTCGTCTGGCCACGACTCGAACCGGAACGGGCCCGCGCCCACCGGGTGCGTTCCCTGCGCCTCGATGCCTCCGGGTCCCACGCGCTCCGCGGGCAGGATGGCAGCGGACAGCTCCGCGAGCAGCGGCGCATAGGGCCGCTTCAAGTGGAAGCGCACCGTGCGGGCGTCCACCACCTCCACCCGCTCCACCGGCTCGTACCGCTCGCGCTTGGGGCTGCCCAGCTTCGGGTCTCGCAGGGCGTCGAAGGTGGCCTTCACGTCCTCGGCGGTGAGGGCGCTCCCGTCGTGGAAGGTCAGCCCCGGGCGGAGGACGAACTCCACCACCGTGGGCGAGACCTCCCGGAAGGACTCCGCCAGCTGGGGCACGGGCCGGCTCGCGTCATCGAAGGTGAGGAGCCCCGGGCTGACGAGCTGCGCCAGCCGCTGTCCATGGGCCGTGAGGGCGAAGCGATCGTCCAGGCTGTCCGGTGGGGCCTCCAACAGCACCGTGATGCCCGCCGGGGGCGCCGGTTCGCGGCAGCCGGAGTCAAGCACCAGCGTCAGCGCGATGAAGAACACCCGGGCGGCGCGGGAGGGCAGGGGGGGCATGGCGTCTGTCACGAGGTGGATGTCAGGCGGGACGTCCATGCTGCGACAGCCTTCTTCTTGTTTCCAGGAAGCAGGCAGGCGTGCAGGGTAACAGCGACCGTGGATCCGCCCCCCACCCTTGCCGCCCCTTTCGTCCCTTCTTCATAATGGATCGCGACTTCCCTGGAGCGTGCGTGCAGGTTTTTCGAACCAGACCCTTCTGGGCAGCGACCGTCATTGCCTTGTGGCTCCCTTCCGCCACCTTGGCCGCGTCGCCGTCCGCCGACAAAAAGGCTGAACGCGAGGCGCTGAAGAACGCGCTCGTGCAGGTCATGCAGCGCACCGCGCTCAAGAGCAGCCGCGTCGGCGTCCACATGCAGAGCCTGGACGACGGCACCGTGGTGTTCAGCCACAACGCGGACGAACTGCTCAACCCCGCCTCCAACGTGAAGCTCGTCACGTCCTCCGCGGCGCTCGTCGCCCTGGGGCCGGAGTTCCGCTACGAGACGGAGTTCCTCGTCGAGGCGGAGATGCCCGCCGACGGCAAGGTCAAGACGCTCTACGTGCGCGGCAAGGGCGACCCCACCGTCACCACCGAGCGCCTCTACGGCATGACCTCCGAGCTGCTCCACGCGGGCCTCAAGGAGGTGCAGGACATCGTCGTGGACGATTCCTGGTTCGACGCCGAGCGCACTCCTCCGGGCTACGACCAGGAGGACTCCGACCGCGCGTACATGGCGCCCACTGGCGCGGTGAGCCTCAACTGGAACGCGGTCGCCGTCTACGTGCGCGCCGCTCCCGGCGGCAAGGCCGTGGTGGACATGGAGCCGCCCAGCGACTTCTTCGTCGTGGAGAACACCGTCACCAGCGGCCCCGGCCGCGCGCGGCGCGTGTCCGTGAAGTCCGACGCGTACGGCGACAGGCAGAAGATCGTCGTCAAGGGCCAGGTCCCCGACGAGCGCGGCGCCGTCAGCGTCTGGAAGAAGATCGACAGCCCGCCCCTGTACTTCGGCGGGTCGCTCAAGCAGTTGCTCGTGTCGCGCGGCGTGAAGGTGAAGGGCAAGGTGAAGCTGGGCCTGACGCCGTCCCGCGCGAAGGTCGTGCACGTGGCCCAGTCGGACACGTTCGACATCGTCCTCAAGCGCCTCAACAAGCTCTCCAGCAACTTCGTCGCGGAGACGCTCCTCAAGACGATGGGCGCGGAGCTGCGTGGACAGCCGGGCTCGTTCGCCAAGGGCATCGACGTGGTGGAGGAGTTCCTGGACCGCGACGTGGGCATCCCGCGCGGCACCTACGTGATGAAGAACGGCAGCGGTCTCAACGACGCCAACCGCTTCTCCACCGCGCAGGTGGATCGGCTTCTGCGCCACATGTACGAGCGCTTCCCGCTGGCCCCGGAGTACCTGTCCTCGCTGGGCATCGCCGGCAAGGACGGCACGCTCAAGTACCGCTTCGACGGCACGGACGCCGTGGGCCGGCTGCGCGCCAAGACGGGCACCCTGGAGGGCGTCTCCGCGCTCAGCGGCTACGTGCAGTCCGCGGGCGGTGAGAAGTTCTCCTTCTCCATCATGGTCAACGACTACGCGGGCCGCGCCGGTCCCGTCGTCGCGGGCATGGACGCGCTGGGCGCCGCCGTGGCCGCCACCGGCTCCACGCTGGGGCCGGACAACGCGCTGGCCTCCCTCAACGAAGGCCAGAAGCCGCAGGGCGGCCTGCCGGACATCGCCAACCGCGTGAAGACCTACCTGGAGCTGGGCAAGCAGCGCGATCAACGCAACATCGGCTTCCTGCGCACCGCGTGGCGCAGCGAGCGCGACCCCGCCGTGCGCGCCGTGCTGGCGGAGAGCCTCTACCAGTCCAACCCGCACGACTACCTGGGCACCCGCACGCTGCTGGACAGCTACTCCGCCACGGACGACGTCTACGGCCGCCTGCGCCAGGTGGCCCACGCCCTGTCCGTGGGCGTGCCCGGCGTGAGCAGCATGGTGGAGCTGGCCTCTGGCGGAAACACGGAGGCCCTGGCCCGCGTGCTGGAGCTGTGCCGCGCGGCCGGCACCGCCCGTGACGTCGAGGCGCAGGACGAACTCGCGGACGGCCTGGGCGAGGTGGCCCGCACGGCCCCCGAGGAGCTGGTCGTTGCCCTGCGCACCGCCAGCTCCGTGGAGCGCGACGCGACCGTGCCGCTCCTGGCCCAGGGGCTGGTGAAGACCGGGGACACCACCCACCCGTTCTGGAAGTCCCTGCGCAAGCTGGGCTCTGGCGGGACGGATGCCCAGCTCGTCGCCTTCGCCAAGGGGCTGGACTCCACCCTCACCACCAAGACGGCCGAGGCCCGGACCTCCCAGCGCGCCCAGCCCGTCCAGGTGGTCGCCCCCGCTTCCGCCACGCCCAACGTGGTCCCTGCCTCTGGAGTCCTCCGCCCGGGCGGGTAGTCCCTCGCCTCGGCCCCCCTCCGCCCGGACGTCTCCGTCCGGGCGGGCTGTCCCCCCAGCCGGCTCCCGGCACCTCCCAACCTCGCGGAATCCTTGAGGCCTCCCGCCAGGGGAGCAGGCGGACGTGCGTCCCCGGCGCCCCTGGCCGTTTAGTGGCCCGGGGAATGTCAGTGGTGGATGCTATGGGCTGAAGGACCTGTCGGGGCGTGTGGCCTCGCAGGTTTGTTCCTGGCCCTAGAGGGGTCAGGTATCGGGAGGAAACATGGCTGGAGGCGTGAACAAGGTCATTCTCATCGGCAACCTCGGGGCGGACCCCGAAGTGCGCTTCACCCCGGGCGGTCAGGCCGTGGCGAACTTCCGCATCGCGACGAGCGAGAGCTGGAACGACAAGAACGGCCAGAAGCAGGAGCGCACCGAGTGGCACCGCATCGTCGTCTGGGGAAAGCTCGCGGAGCTGTGCGGCGAGTACCTCAAGAAGGGACGGCAGTGCTTCGTCGAAGGCCGTCTGCAGACGCGCGAGTGGATGGATAAGGAAAACAAGAAGAACTACACCACCGAGGTCGTCGCCACCTCCGTCACCTTCCTCGGCGGACGTGACGCCGGTGAGGGCTACAGCGGCGGCAGCGGCGGCAGTGGCGGTGGGCGCCGGCAGCAGCCGCAGGGCAACGGCGGCTACGGGCAGGGGCGTGACGACTTCGGCCAGCCTCCCCCTCCCATGGACGACAGTGGCGGCATGGGCGGCGGCAACCACGGCGGCACGGACGACGACATCCCGTTCTAACGCCCTGGGGCCATTCCCCTGAAAAGCGAACCGGCCGCTCCTGGATGTCAGGGGCGGCCGGTCGTGTTTTCGGGCACCGGGGCTTCAATGCCCCGGCGCTTCTTCAGGACTGCTTCAGCCGACGTCCAGGCCGGCAGGGCCGTACGCCGCGCCCGCCGTGTAGAGCGCGTAGATGGCGCCCCAGGACATGGCCAGCAGGATGAGGAAGATGAGGATGGAGAAGGGCTCGAAGCGGCGCATGGAGCGGTCGCTCGCGAAGATGCCCCAGCCCATGGCGAAGGTCTGCAGGCCGTTGGCCAGGTGGTACGCGGTGCCCAGCGTGCCCAGCAGGTAAACCATCAGCGTGGGGCCGTGGTAGTGCATCTCCCGCGCGATATCCATGAAGGGCTCCGCGTGGCCCTCCACCAGGCGCGGGTGCAGGAAGGCCAGCCAGATGTGGGCGCCCAGGAACGCGAGCACGCCCAGGCCCGCAACTCGCTGCACGATGTACTTGAGGTTGCCGTAGTTGCTGTACGCGAGGTTGTTGGGCTTCATGGTGAAGATGCGCACCAGGCCCCACGCCGTGTGGATGAGCAGGGGCAGCATGACGATGATGAACGTGAACGCCTGGGCGAACGGGTTCGCGTACTCCGTCACCGACTTTTCCCAGGCCGTCGCGCCGTAGAAGGCGGACAGGTTGTCCCACAGATGGTTGATGACCCAGAAGCTCAGGGGCACCACGGCGAGGAACGACCCCAGCCGCGACTTCAAGAGGGGGTTCCGGTCGGTGAGGGCTTCGGCGGTGGCTTGGGTGCTCATCGAGTCTCCAGCGGGGCGCGCGGATGGGTGGGGTGAAGACCCCCGCGAGCCCAAGTCAGGGCCTGGGTGATACGGCCTTCTGGCGGTTTATAGCCGTTCCGTCACGCCGGCTGGATTTCTTCCGCATCCGCCCGTGCCAGCCGGGGAACACCGACTCATAAGCCCTGGCGATGCCAGCCCCCCGCTCTGACTGCTGGCCGCCGGGCAGGCGGCCCTCTTGCGTCCCTCTTCCGTTGGCGGGCGCGAACGGGTGGGGCACGCTAACCAGCCCTATGCCTGATGAGCTTGTCAGTGGATTGTTGAAGGCGACGGACCTGCGCCTGGTGCTGGCCACCACCGGTGACCTGTCCCGCCAGGCCCGCGCCACGCACCAGAGCATGCCGGCCTCCGCCGCGCTCCTGTCCCAGGGCCTCACCGCCGCCGCCCTCATGGGGTCCCTCCGCAAGGGCACGGACTCCCGGATCAACGTGCAACTGGAGTGCGACGGCCCCCTGCGCGGCCTCTTCGTGGACGGCGACGCGAACGGCGTCGTGCGCGGCTACGTGAAGAACACCCTGGTGGAGTACTCCGGCTCGGAGGGGCGCTATCACTGGCGCCCGGTGCTGGGGAACCAGGGCTTCCTGTCCGTGCTGCGCGACCAGGGCGGCGGCGAGTACTACCGCTCGTCCGTGGAGCTGGAGCACTTCGACCTGGTGGCGGACCTGGAGCGCTACTTCCACCAGTCGGATCAGGTGCCCTCGCACCTGCTGATGGCGCAGCTGCCCGGCCTGGTGGACGGCCAGGAGGATCCGCTCGCCACGGTGGTGGGCCTGCTCGTGCAGCCCCTGCCCGACGGGGACCGGGACGCCTTCAAGGCGCTGGGCACCCGGCTCAAGGCGCAGTTCCAGACGGCCGTGCAGGCGCACGCGCAGGATGGGGCGGAGACGCTCCTGCGCTCGCTCGTGCCGGAGGCGGACCTGGAGGTCATGTCGCGCTACCCGCTGCGCTTCACCTGTTCGTGCAGCCGTGACCGCGTGAAGCTCGCGCTGCTCGCCATGGGTCGCGAGGAGCTGAAGGACCTGCTGGAGAAGGAAGGCCAGGCGGAGGCCACCTGCCAGTTCTGCACGACGCGCTATGTCATCCCCGGCGGGGAGATCCAGCAGATGCTCACCGAGGGCAGCGCCTGACCCGGGGGGCCCGTTGTTCTGAAGACAGACATCTGCCTCGTGCTGGGGGGATGATTCAGCGCTTCACACCGTCCGTGGAAGCAGGCGCGGCGGTTGTGGCGGGGTCGCGATGCTCGGGATATGACAGGGCCGCACCTCACCCGGAGCTTTCGCCGTGGCCATCAAGCGGGCAGCGCCGCCGAAGTCCCAGGACCAGCGCAACCCTTCCTCGAAGTCTGCCGTGCCCTCCGCCGCCCAGAAGGACGGGGCGGAGAAGCTCGTCTCCATTCCCAATGACATGGTGCTGGCGCCCCAGGTGGAGGCCCCTCGCCAACCCACCGGCCGCGACCAGTCCCGGCACAAGTCCACCGGCGTGGTGGAGCTGTCGTGGGCGGAGTTCGACCGGAAGGTGCAGCAGCTGGCGCGCACCATCCGTCAAGAGTGGGAGCCCCAGGCGGTGGTGGGCGTGGCCCACGGCGGCGTGTTCGTGGGCGGGGCGCTCGCGGGCGCGCTCGGCTGCGAGTTCTTCCCCGTGCGCATCAGCCGCCGCAGCCGCGACAAGGCCGAGCGCACCCAGGAGCGCGGCCAGCCGCAGGTGAGCGAGGAGATGCCTCCGGAGCTCAAGGGCCGCCGCGTGCTCATCGTGGACGACATCGCGTCCAGCGGGGACACCCTGGGGCTGGCCACGGCGCTCGCGAAGAAGATGGGCGCCAAGGAGATCCGCACCGCGTGTCTCATCGCGCGGCCGGAGGGCTTCACGCCGGACCACGTGGGGCTGTCCACGGACTCGCTCTTCGTCTTCCCGTGGGACTACCAGCCGGTGATGGGCGACGCGCACCTGGACGACGACCCGGACAAGGCCGGGGCCTGAGTCCAGCCGAAGGGCGTTGACGCGGCGATGATCATCGGGACGGCGGGGCACATCGACCACGGTAAGACGTCCCTCGTGAAGGCGCTGACGGGCACCGACACCGACCGGCTCCCGGAGGAGAAGCGGCGGGGCATCACCCTGGAGCTGGGCTTCGCCCACCTGCCGCTGCCGGATGGACAGGTGGCGGGCGTGGTGGACGTGCCCGGCCACGAGCGCTTCGTGAAGGCCATGGCCGCGGGCGCGGGCGGCGTGGACCTGGCCGTGCTGGTGGTCGCGGCGGACGAAGGCGTCATGCCCCAGACGCGCGAGCACCTGGACATCTGCCGCCTGCTCGGCGTGAAGGCGGGCGTCGTCGCGCTCACCAAGGCGGACCTGTTGGAGGGCCTGGGCGATGACTGGCGCGCGCTGGTGGAGGCGGACCTCGCCGCGCTCACCGTCGGCACCTTCCTGGAGACCGCGCCCGTGGTGCCGGTGTCCTCTCGCACGGGGCAGGGCCTGCCGGAGCTGAAGGCGGCGCTCGCGAGCGCGGGCGCTTCACTGCCACGGCGTCCCTCGGAGGGCCCCGTCTTCCTCCCGGTGGACCGGGCCTTCACCATCAAGGGCTTCGGCACGGTGGTGACGGGCACGCTGTTGTCCGGCGCGCTGGCGGTAGACGACGCGGTGGCGCTGCTCCCCTCGGTGGCCGGTGCGCGTCCAGGCCCCTTTCGCGTCCGTGGCGTGCAGGTGCACGGCCAATCGGTGGCGCGCGCGGAGGCGGGGCAGCGCGCGGCGGTGAACGTGGCGGACGTGCAGACGGAGGACGTGCACCGGGGCATGGTGCTCACGCGCGCGGGCGAGCTGCCGGAGACGTCCATGCTGGACGTGGAGCTGACGCTGCTGCCCGCCGCGGAGGTCCCGCTGCCCAAGCGCCGCAAGCTGCTGCTGCACCTGGGCACCGCGCAGGTGGAGGCCACGGTGGCGCTGCTGGACCTGGAGTCGCTCGCGCCGGGGGAGACGGGGCTCGCGCAGCTGCGGCTGGAGTCGCCGGTGGGCGCGCTCGTGGGCCAGCGCTTCATCCTGCGCGGCTCGCGCGCGCTGCCGGGACGGGGCGCCACGGTGGCCGGAGGGCGCGTGCTCTCCATCACGCCGCCGCGCCGGAGGAAGGGGGCGTCCTCGGTGGTGCGGCCGCTCCTGGAGGCGGACGCGGCCGGGCAGGTGGGGTGGCTCCTCAGGCAGGCGGGCTACGCGGGGCTCACGCAGATGGAGCTGTTTGGCCGCTCGGGGCTTTCGCCCAAGGTGCTCACGCGCACGCTGGAGCTGCTGGGCGCGAAGGGCCAGGTGCTGCTGGTGGACCGCGACCGGCGGCTCTACGTGGCGCAGGACGTGTTCGAGGGCCTGCGCCAGCGCTCGCTCGCGCTGCTCGCCGCGTTCCACGAACGCGAGCCCATGCGTGAAGGCCTGTCCCGAGAGGAGCTCCGTCAGCGGCTCTCCGCCCAGCTGGACGCGCGCTTGTTCCAACGCGTGGTGCAGGCGCTGGTGGACTCCGGCGGCGTGGAGGCGGAGAAGGACCTGGTGCGCCTCAAGGGCCGGGGCCGTACGCTCACGCTGGGCGACGAGGCCGCGCGCACGCGCCTGTCCGCGGAGCTGTCCGCGGCGGGGCTCGCGCCGCCCACCGTCACGGAGCTGTCGCGGAAGCTGGGGCTTCCGCCCGCGAAGCTGCAGGAGCTGTTGAAGGTGCTGGTGTCGTCGGGCACGGGCGTGCGGGTGAGCGAGGAGCTGTGCTTCGACGCGAGCGCGCTGGAGGACCTGCGAGGACGACTGGTGACGTACCTGAAGGACCAGAAGGAGATTTCCACGCAGGGCTTCAAGGAACTGGTGGGCCAGAGCCGCAAGTTCACCATCCCCCTGTCGGAGTACTTCGACCGGGAGAAGGTGACGCTGAGGGTGGGGGACAAACGGGTGCTGCGTCGCGGATGAGTGCCAAGGCCTACAGTGAGCAGGACCTGCGCGCCCTCGTGGCGCCCTTCACCCAGCCCATGCTGGTGCTGGAGGGCGAGGGGCGTATCTCGGTGGCCAATGCCGCGTACGCGCGGCTGTTGGGGCTGCCCATGGAGCAGGTGGAGGGCCGCTCCTTCCTGGACTTCGTGCAGCCGGAGGAGCGCAGCCGGATGGGAGACCGCTTCCAGCGGCTGGCCACGGGCGCGCCTCTGGACGGACGTCCGCAGCTCTACCGGGTGGCCAGCGTCCACGGCACGGCGGATGAGGTCTTCGTGCAGGCCAGCACCCTGCGGCTGGAGGGTGGGGCCTTCGGCCTGCTGCTCAGCTGCATGGTGATGGCGGACCGCCCCCGGGAGCTGGTGGTGGCGGAGCGGCTGGTGGACACGTCCGCGGGGCTGGTGTCCGCGCGCTCGGAGGAGGGCGTGCGGCGCGTGGCGCTGGCGGGCCTGGAGGCCGCGGGCTTCCGGGCGCGGCTGTTGCGCTGGGACGGCACGCGGTGGGTGGTGCGCGACGGCGTGTCCCTGCCAGCGGATTCGCACCTGGCGCTGGAGGCGCTGTCGGACGGGCGGCCGGTGTTCGGCGGCGCGGACCATGCGCAGCCCACGCACGCGTACCTGCCGGTGGGCGGGCCGCAGTCGGAGGTGCTCTGGGTGGCGGGCCCGTGGGTGGCGCCCCGGCACGGCTCGGTGCTGACGCTGTTCGCGAAGGTGGTGGGCGCGGCGCTCGCGGATGCCCACCTCCAGGCGGACGGCGCGCGCAGCCGCTGGGAGGTGGAGTCGGTGGCGGAGATGGCGCGCTTCGTGGCGCAGCCCGTGCCCCCGCCGCCGGAGACGTTCCTCGCGCGCGTGGCGGAGCTGCTCCAGGCCCGCGCGGTGGCGCTGCACGTCGTCGCCGAACCGGGGCAGGCCCCCTGTCTCTCCGCCCACGTGGGGCTGGAGGAGGGGAGTGACGCGGATGCCGTGCGTGCCACCGGCGTGCTGCTGGCCGCGTCGCTGCGGGAGGACGGGGGCGTGTTGTCCTCCGAGTCGCAGGGGCGCGCGCTGGAGACGCTGTCCCAGGGCCGCCTGGGCAGCGGGACGGCGGCGCGGCTCACCCGCGGCGGTGAGAGCGTGGGCGTGGTGCAGGCGCTGCGCGCGAAGGAGCGGCCCTTCGACGAGCGAGACGCACGGCTGTTGTCCACGCTCGCGGAGCTGCTGGTGACGCTCCTGGAGCAGCGCCGCCTCCGCGCCGAGTCCGCGCGCCAGCTCACGGAGACGCGCCTCCTGCTGGACCTGGCGCGCACCACGTCCGGCGTGCTGGAGACGGCGAGCATCCTGGACGTCGCGTCCGACTTCCTGGTGCACCTGCTGGATGTGTCCAACTGCTTCATCCTGCTCTACGACGAACAGGCCAAGGTGCTGCGCGGCGCGGCGGCGTCGGCGACCCACCGGGACCTGTTCCGCACGGTGGTGGTGCCGCTCGACAGCGACGACCTGGCCGCGCGCGTGGCGCGGGAGCGCAAGCCCATCGCGGTGGAGGACCTGACGTCCGCGAGCACCTCCGTGAGCGCGGTGCTCATCGACCGGCTGGGGGAGAAGGCGCTGCTGGGCCTGCCGCTGACCTCGCGCGAGGAACTCATCGGCGTGGTGCTGGTGGACGACGTGCGCGGCCCGCGTCCCTTCGGCCCGGAGCTGATTGAACTGGCGGAGGCGACGTGCGGCCAGCTGGCGCTGTCCATCGCCAACGCGCGCCTCTACGAATCGCTGTGGGCCAGCTACGCGGAGCTGGCCGCCACCCGCGCGGAGATGGTGAAGCGCGAGCGCTTCGCCGCGCTGGGGGAGCTGTCCGCCATCGTCGCCCACGAGGTCCGCAATCCCCTGGGCGTCATCTTCAACGCGGTGGCCACGCTCCGGCGCATCATGAATCCCGGGGGGGACACGGCCATGCTGTTGGACATCGTCGCGGAGGAGAGCGACCGCCTCAACCGCATGGTGGCGGACCTGCTGGACTTCACCCGCCCGCGCAACCCGGTGCTCCAGCCGGAGGACCTGCTGCGCGTGCTCCAGGACGCCTTCGAGGCGGCGCGGGCGCAGGCTCCCACGGAGCGTCCGGTGTACATCTCCGTGGAGGTGGATCCCGGCCTCTCCGCGGTGCCCATGGACCGGCGGCAGATCCGCCAGGCCCTGTTCAACGTGGCCGTCAACGCCATCCAGTCCATGCCCCAGGGCGGCGACGTGCGGGTGCGTGGGCGCCGGGACACGCACGGAGGCCGCGAGCAGCTGCGCATCGACGTGATGGACCAGGGGCCGGGCATCCCGGCGGAGCTGCTCCACCGCGTCTTCGAACCCTTCTTCACCACCAAGGCCCAGGGCACCGGCCTGGGGCTGGCGGTGGTGAAGCGCATCCTGGAGGAGCACCGCGGCGAAATCGCCGTGGAGAGCGCCCCCGGACGCGGAACCACCTTCACCTTCTGGCTGCCGCTCACGCAGCCCCAGTCCTTCTCATGACCGACGCGACCACTCCGGTTCCCCGAGGCTACATCCTCGTGGTGGACGACCAGAAAAACATGCGCGCCACCACCGCGCTGCTCCTGAAACAGGAGGGCTACGAGGTCGCCGAAGCCGCCACTGGCGAGGAGGCGCTCCTCCGGCTCGCGAAGGCGCGCGTGGACCTGCTCCTCACGGACCTGAAGATGGAGCCCATGGACGGGCTCACGCTGCTCAAGCGTGCGCTGGAGGCCTCGCCCCGCCTCCAGGTCATCATGATGACGGCCTTCGGCTCCATCGACAGCGCGGTGGAGGCCATGCGCCTGGGGGCCTACGACTACGTCACCAAGCCCTTCAAGGAAGGCGAGCTGCGCTACCGCGTGGAGCGCGCCCTGGAGCGCGCCCGGCTCCAGGCGGCGGTGGACAACCTGGCCACGGAGTTCAACGAACGCCACGGCCTGTCCGCGCTGGTGGGCCGCAGCCAGGCCATGCGCGAGCTCACCACGCGCCTGATGCGCGTCGCCCAGAGCGACGCCACCGTCCTCATCCAGGGCGAGAGCGGCACGGGCAAGGAGCTGGTGGCCCGCGCGCTCCACGTGCACAGCCGCCGCAGCAAGCAGCCCTTCGTGCCCGTCAACTGCGCGGCCATCAGCGAGACGCTGCTGGAGAGCGAGCTCTTCGGTCACGCCAAAGGCGCCTTCACGGGCGCGGTGAAGACGCGCCGCGGCCTCTTCGAGGAGGCGGACAACGGCACGCTCTTCATCGACGAGGTGACGGAGACGAGCCCCACCTTCCAGTCCAAGCTCTTGCGCACGCTCCAGGACGGCGAGGTGCGCCGCGTGGGGGAGTCCACCGCGCTGCGCGTGAACGTGCGAATCGCGGCGGCCACCAACCGCGACATCGAGCTGGAGGTGAAGGAGAAGCGCTTCCGTCAGGACCTCTACTACCGCCTCAACGTGGTGCTCCTGCGCGTGCCCCCGCTGCGCGAGCGCCTGGAGGACGTGCCCGCGCTGGCGCAGCACTTCCTGGACCGGGCCAACAACCGCAGCCCCCGGCCCCGGCGCCTGTCCGCCACCGCCGTGGAGCACCTGATGACGTACGACTTCCCCGGCAACGTGCGCGAGCTGGAGAACCTGGTGGAGCAGGCCGCCGCGCTCGCCGAAGCGGACGAACTGCTCCCCGAGGACTTCCCGCTGCGCCCCCAGGGCCGTGTGCTCTCCGCCGCCGCGCCTCCGACTGAAGCGCCTTTGCCCGAGGCCATGGGCCTGCCCCCCACCGACGTCGTGCGGCCCACCAGCACGGAGGCCACGGGGCCCACGCTGGCGGAGGTGGTGGAGGACGCGGAGCGCCGGGCCATCGTCCTGGCCCTGGAGCGCCACGGCGTGGACCTGGCCCGCGTGGCGGACGAGCTGGGCGTCTCCTCCACCACGCTGTGGCGGAAGATGAAGCGGCTCAACCTGCGGCCTCCCGCCGGTGCCCGCGAATAGCCTGCCAGCGAACTCGCACCTGCCTCCCAGTACGAGTGCAGATCCGAAATCACCTGCGTTCAGGGATGAAAAAACCAACCTCCTGAATTCGTTGATTGTTTTCATCCCTGAAACGCGATTTCAGGGCTGCAATGGGGCGAAACTGTTGCCCGGTCGTCCAAGTGCTTGAGAACTCTAGAGTTTCGTCCCAAACGGGCTCTGGCATGGCACCTGCTAAGGGTTAGGCTCGGGACGCATCGAAGCGAGGTTGAAAGTGGTTCCCCCCCACCCTTTCAGCACTTCCGGTGCGTTACCTTGAGAAGACCCGCGGCCCGACACCCTCACGGGTGCCGGGCCGCCTTCTTTTCCGCTCCCTGCATCATCGCCGCGTTGCGTCCGCCCGCATGACGCGGCGCGGATCCATTTCACTTCTGCAATGCGCGCGGCGTTTGACGCCGTGAGCCACGCCCCGCAACGACAACGCCCGCCAGGGCCAGGGGCCGAGGCGGGCGTCGGGTGCCGAGAGCTGCCGGCGAACGGCTACTGACCGAACAGCGTGCCGGCCTGGGCCAGCCAGTCGGTGACGTGGCCGGGGAGGATGCCCAGCAGCACGACGGCGACGGTGGAGATGACCAGCGCGGCCTCGGTGCCCCAGTTGCGCTCCAGCGGCTGGGCGCCCTCGGGGACGGGGTGCATGAACATGTAGACCACGACGCGCAGGTAGTAATACGCGCCCGCCGCGCTGCTGAGCACCGCGACCACCGTGAGGCCCACCAGGCCCACGTCGATGGCGGCCTGGAAGATGAGCAGCTTGCTCATGAAGCCCACCGTGGGGGGGATGCCGCCCAGGGACAGCATGAAGGCCGCCATGGCGAACGCCCAACCCGGCCGGCGCTGCGCGAGGCCCGCGAAGCGCTCCAGGTCCCACGCGGTTCCCTTCTCCTCGTCCTCGCGGCGCTCCAGCGCGGAGACCATGGCGAAGGCGCCCGTCGCGCTGAAGGTGTACGCCAGCAGGTAGTACAGGATGCCGCGCAGCGCGTCCGAGCGCGCCACGTCCAGCGGCGTGCCACCGGACAGCGAGGACGCGGACAGCAGGCGGAAGTGCTCGCCCGGGGCCACGACGAACAGCGCCGCCACGCCCAGGAGCAGGTAGCCCGCGTGCGCGATGGAGGAGTACGCCAGCATGCGCTTCACGTTGCGCTGCGGAATCGCCATCAGGTTGCCGGCCACCATCGTGAGCAGCGCCAGCGTGGCGAACAGCATCAGCGGCAGCTTGGGGTCCATGTCCTTGCCCACCGTGACGAACACGCGGACCAGCGACGCGAACGCCGCCGCCTTCACGCCCGCGCTCATGAGCGCCGTCACCGGGGTGGGAGCGCCCTCGTACACGTCCGGCGTCCACATGTGGAACGGCACGGCCGCCACCTTGAACGCGAAGCCCGCGGCGATGAGCACCGCGCCCACGTAGACGAGCGCCGGGGACGTGGACAGCGCCTGCTGCAGCGGGCCCGCCATGTCGTTGAGCTTCGTCGTGCCCGTGGCTCCGTACAGCAGCGCCGTTCCGTACAGCAGGACGGCGGAGGAGAAGGCGCCCAGGATGAAGTACTTGAAGCCCGCCTCGCTGGGGCGCGTGCCGCGGCGCAGGTACGCCGTCAGCGCGTACGTCGCGATGGAGAGCACCTCGATGTTGACGAAGATGGTGATGAACTCCGACGACATCGCCAGCAGGCTCATGCCCGCGGAGGCGAAGAGCATCAGCGCGTAGAACTCACCGCGCTCCGCTCCGCGCTTGCGCAGGAAGCCCACCGCGCTCAGCGCCGCCAGCCCCAGGCCCACGCTCACCACCAGGGTGAGGAAGCTGGAGAAGGGGTCCAACACGCCGAAGCCGAGGAACACCTCCTGCGGCGGCTCGAACATCAAGCCCACGGCCACGGCGCCGCTGGCCAGCGCCGCCACGACGGTGAGCACCGCCTGGTAGCCGCGGGACGCCGTCGCGGAGAGGAACACCTCCGACAACAGCAGGACGCAGGCTGCCACCACCATGATGATGGCGGGCAGCATGGGGAGGAAATCCGCCAGGGTGAGATTTGGCAGGTTCATGGAGTCTTTCGGGGCCTACTCGCGAACGGCGAGCGGCGCGGCGGGAACGGAGGGGCGGGCCGCGGCGGCGGTGGAGGGCAGGGACATCACCTCCACGCGCAGCTGGTCGTCCTTCGCCTGGGGGGCGCCCGGAGCGCCCACGCTGGCGCGAGCCACGTAGCGGTCCGTGGACGGAGCGATGCGGTCCAGGAAGGGCTGCGGCATCAGGCCCATCACCGCCACCAGCACGATGAAGGGGGCCGTGGTGAGCATCTCGCGCAGGTTCATGTCGCGCAGGTGCTGGTTCTCCCGGTGCGTGATGCTGCCGAAGAACACCTTCTGCACCATCCACAGCATGTACGCCGCGCCCAGGATGACGCCCAGCGTGGCGAACGCGCCGAAGCCCAGGGGAAGGGTGCTCTTGAACGTGCCCATCAGCACCAGGAACTCGCCGATGAAGCCGTTGGTGCCCGGCACCGCCACCGACGAGAAGGTGATGATGACGAACGCCGCGGTGAACACCGGCATCACCTTGGCGATGCCGCCGTAGTCCGACATCAGGCGCGTGTGGCGACGCTCGTAGAGGAAGCCGAACAGGAGGAACAGCGCGCCCGTGGAGATGCCGTGGTTGAGCATCTGGTACGCGCTGCCCGTGGCGCCCTCACCGGTGACGGCGAGCAGGCCCAGCATGCAGTAGCCCAGGTGGCTGACGGACGAGTACGCGATGAGCTTCTTGATGTCCCGCTGCGCCAGGCACATCAGCGCGCCGTACACGATGCCGATGACAGCCAGCACCGCGAGGAACGGACGGGCCGCGTGCGCCGCCACGGGGAAGAGCGGGATGGCGAAGCGCCAGAAGCCGTAGGTGCCCATCTTCAGCATCACGCCGGCCAGGATCATGGAGCCCGCCACCGGCGCCTGCACGTGCGCGTCCGGCAACCAGGTGTGCACCGGCCACATGGGGACCTTGATGGCGAACGCCAGCGCGAACGCGGCGAACATCCACGGCCCATACGTGTGCAGCGTGGCGGCCATGCCCGTGAGCGACGCGCACGCGCCCTCCGGGCCGTTGGTGCACGCGGCGAGCTGCTGATTGGCGGCGAGCAGGTTGTTGTAGAGCGTGCCGTAGTCGAACGAGCGCACACCCGGGCCGCCGCTCACGAAGTACACCGCCACGATGGCCACCAGCATCAGCAGCGAGCCGACCAGCGTGTAGAGGAAGAACTTCACCGCCGCCATGCGCCGGTCCTCGGCGCCCCACACGCCCACCAGCAGGTACATGGGGATGAGCATGGCTTCGAAGAAGATGTAGAAGAGCAGGACGTCCATCGACGCCAGCGCGCCCAGCATCGTCGTCTGGAGCACCAGCAGCGCCAGGTGGAACTCCTTGATGCGGTGGCTGATGTACGTGGTGGAGGCGAGCACCACCAGCGGCCCCAGGAACACCGTCAGCAGCAGCAGGCTCGCCGCGAGTCCGTCCAGGCCCAGGTGGTAGCTCATCCCGAACTGCTGGAACCACGGGACGCGGAACTCCATCTGGAACTCCGCGCCGGAAGGCTCGAAGCGGAGGTACGCCCAGACGCCGAACACCAGGTCCAGCAGCATGCCCACGAAGGTGATGGCGCGGACCTGTCCGTGCTCGGACGCGGGCAGCATCAGCACCAGCGCCGCGAACACGAGCGGCAGGTAGATGACGACGTTCAACAGGTGGGTGTCGAAGAAGCTCATGAAAGCACCTGCACGAGGGCGTAGACCGCGCCGCCCAGGATGGCGAGCGCCATGATGGCGGCGTAGGCCTGCGCGTCACCCGTCTGGAGCCGGCGCAGCCCGAGGCCCACCTTCTCCGTGACGTACGCGGTGCCGCGCACCAGCACCGTGTCGATGACGAGCGCGTCCACCACGCGGAAGAGGATGAAGGCCACGAACTTCACCGGCCGGATGAGGATGAACTCGTAGAGCTCATCCACGTAGAACTTGTTGAGCGCCGTGCGGCGCACCGCGCGGGCGAAGGCCGGCACGGGCTGGCCCACTCGCGAGGGGAAGAACTTCAGGTAGGCGAACGCCGCGGCCGCGCCGCCCGCGAGCGCCCACATCCACGCGAAGGCGTAGTCCCCGAGGGTCGGCGTGCTGGTGTCCAGCTGCACCGTCTTGGCCACGCGGGCCACCGTCTCCGCCGGGCGCAGCACGGGGGACAGGAAGTTCTCGAACACCGGCTGCATCCCGCCGCCCACGCGGGGCATCAGGGGCAGGGCGTAGGCGAAGGTCACGAAGGCGAGGAACGCCAGGATGACCAGCGGCAGCGTCATGTGCCACGCGCTCTCGTGCGCGTGCGCCAGCTTCGCTTCCGGGGACCGCTTGCCCGTGAAGGTGAGCAGGTAGACGCGCGACATGTAGAACGCCGTGGACGCGGTGATGAGCAGGCCCATCACGTAGACGAAGGTGGAGACCCACTCCAGGCCGTGCAGGTGGTTGTGGTGCACGCCGTGGAAGATGGCGTCCTTGGAGAAGAAGCCGGACATGATGGGGAAGATGCCGGTGATGGCCAGCGTGGAGATGAGGAACGTGGCGTGCGTCCACTTCATCTCCTTCCACAGGCCGCCCAGCTTCTTGATGTCCGTCTCGTCCCCGTTGCCGTGCATCACGCTGCCGGCGCCCAGGAAGAGGCAGGCCTTGAAGAACGCGTGCGTCATCAGGTGCATCGCGGCGGCCCAGAAGACGCCCATGCCCACGCCCATGAACATGATGCCCAGCTGGGACACCGTGGAGTAGGCGAGCACCTTCTTGATGTCGTCCTGCGCGAAGGCGATGAGCGCCGCCAAGAGCGACGTGAGCGCGCCCACGATGGCGATGGTCGCCATGGCGGTGGGAGAGAGCACCAGGAGCGAGCTCATGCGGCAGAACAGGTACACGCCCGCGGTCACCATCGTGGCGGCGTGGATGAGCGCGGACACCGGCGTCGGGCCGGCCATCGCGTCCGGCAGCCAGACGTAGAGCGGCAGCTGCGCGCTCTTGCCCGCGGCGCCCAGCAGGAACAGCAGCATGATGGACGTCATCACGCCGCCAAAGGTGTAGCCCGCCAGCGGCCCGGACTCGATGGGCGTGGCCAGGGACACCGCGCCGCCCGTGCCTTCCGGCAGGGCCAGGGCCAGCTTCTCCAGGCCCTTGAAGGTGACGGGGCCCTTCTGGGAGATGCCCTGCTCGTAGCGGGCGCGCGACGTGGACGCCGCGTTGTAGTCCCGCGCGTCCGCCTGGCGGTTGAAGGCGCCCACCGTGAGGATGAGCAGGAACGTGGCGATGAGGAACGCGAAGTCACCGATGCGGTTGGTGACGAACGCCTTGCGGCCCGCCCACGCCTTCGCGCTGTCCGTGTACCAGAAGCCGATGAGCAGGTAGCTGGCCATGCCGACGCCCTCCCAGCCCACGAAGAGCAGGACCAGGTTGTCGGCCATCACCAGCGTGAGCATCGCGGCGACGAAGAGGTTCAGGTACGCGAAGAATCGCCAGTACCCATCGTCGTGCTCCATGTAGCTGGTGGAGTACAGGTGGATGAGGAAGCCGACGCCCGTGATGATGAGCAGCAGGATGCCCGACAGGTGGTCCACCAGCAGGCCGAAGTTCACCCGGAAGTCACCGGCGGCGAACCACGTCCCGTAGTCGTGCGCGATGGCGTAGCGGATGGTGTCCCGCTCGATGCCGAACGGGTTGACCATGCTCACCACGCGCCCGCCGGCCGCGTCGCTGGTGGCCCAGAAGGCCAGCAGGCTCAGCACGAAGGCGCCGGCGATGGCGGAGCACGCCACCAGGTGCACGTTGGCCCGGCCCAGCCACTTGCCGAACACGCCGCACACGAACGCGCCCAGCAGCGGCAGCAGGATGATCAACCCCAGCGAGGGCGAAAACACCTCCGGGGGGATGGGTGCGGTTCTGAAGAACTCGACGAGGGATCCGTCCATGGGTGTGCTCAGGGGTGACGGGGCGTTAGTGCTTCATCGTCCGGATGTCGTCGACGTTCACGGACCCGCGACTGCGGAAGACCGCGATGACGATGGCCAGACCGATGGCCGCTTCCGCGGCCGCCACGGCGATGACGAAGAAGGCGGACACGTGCCCGGTGCCTTCGCCGTGCATGCGCGCGAAGGCCAGGAACGTCAGGTTGACCGCGTTGAGCATCAGCTCCACGCACATGAAGACGACCAGCGCGTTGGTGCGCACCAGCACGCCGAACATGCCCATGCAGAAGAGGGCCGCGGCCAGCAGGAGGTAGTAGGTGATGGGGACCATTGGGTTGTCCGGAAGGTCGCGAGGATCAGATGCGGGACTTGGCCACCACCACCGC
Source organism: Corallococcus sp. AB032C (assembly GCF_003668935.1). Classification (NCBI taxonomy): domain Bacteria; kingdom Pseudomonadati; phylum Myxococcota; class Myxococcia; order Myxococcales; family Myxococcaceae; genus Corallococcus; species Corallococcus sp. AB032C. The sequence continues at coordinate 60,908 of NZ_RAWP01000051.1, forward strand.
GCCCACCATGGCCACCAGCAGGAGCAGGCTGACCGCTTCGAAGGGCAACAGCCAGGTGGTGAAGATGGTCTCGCCGATGGCCGCCATGGTGCCGAACGCCGCCTGGCCCCGCGCGTCCAACTGCGCGGGCTGCGCGTTCACCCGGCCCAGCGTCACGGCCAGCACCGCCAGCAGGCCCACCGCGGAGGCGCCGCCCAACAGCCGCGTCACCGTGGGCTTTCCGCGGTGCGGGGCGTCACCCAGGTTGAGCAGCATGATGACGAACAGGAAGAGCACCATGATGGCGCCCGCGTACACGAGCACCTGGATGACGGCGACCGTGTGCGCCCAGAGCAGCACGTAGATGCCGGCCAGGAAGAAGAACGTCGACACCAGGGCCATGGCGGAGTTGATGGGGCTCCGCGCGGTGATGACCAGCCCCGCCGACAGCAGCGTCATGACGGCGAAGACGCCGAAGAGGACCAATTCGATGTTCAAGACCAGTCTCCGAAGGAACCCCAGGGGTGGTCACCGAACGGGCAGCGGTGCTCCCGTACGTGAGCCTCGAACTCGTCCCGGAACCGCATGAGGAAGGAGTGCGTGGGCAGCGCCGCCGCGTCACCGAGCGCGCAGATGGTGTTGCCCAGGCCGATGGGGGGGTAGGGCGCGATGGAGGAGGCGACGTTCGACAGCATGTCGATGTCGCTCAGCTCCGCGCGGCCTTCCTCGATCTTGCGCAAGAGGCGCGTCTGCCAGGGCGTGCCCTCGCGGCACGGGGTGCACTGGCCGCAGGACTCTTCCGCGTAGAAGCGGGCCACGCGCCAGAGGCTGCGCACCATGCAGGTGGCGTCGTCCATCACGATGACGCCGCCGGAGCCGGCCATCGTCTGCTTCATCTTCAGCGCCTCGAACTCCAGCGCCACGTCCAGCTCGTCCGCGCCCAGCACCGGCGCCGAGGAGCCGCCCGGGATGACCGCCTTGACCTTGCGGCCCTTGGGCATGCCCTGGCCGTACTGGTCGTCGTGGATCAGCTCCAGGATGGTGGTGTGCATCCCCACCTCGTAGACGCCGGGGCGGTTCACGGAGCCGGACAGGCACACCAGGTGCGTGCCGCCGGACTTGTCCGTGCCCAGCTTCGCGTACCACTCCGCGCCCTTGGCGAGGATGGGGGGCACGCTGGCGAGCGTCTCCACGTTGTTCACCACCGTGGGGCTGCCGAACAGGCCCACCACCGCGGGGAAGGGAGGCTTCAGGCGGGGCCAGCCCTTCTTGCCCTCCAGGGACTCCAGCAGCGCCGTCTCCTCGCCGCAGATGTACGCGCCCGCGCCCCGGACCACGTAGCAGTCGAGCGCGAAGTCCTTGCCCATCATCGTCTTGCCGAAGATGCCGGCCTTGTAGGCCTCATCGATGGCGGCCTGGGTGCGCTCCGCCTGGAACTTGAACTCGCCGCGCAGGTACACGTAGCAGGTGTGCACGCCCAGCGCGTACGACGCGATGGCGATGCCCTCCAGCATCATGTGCGGGTCGTTCTCCAGGATGTAGCGGTCCTTGAAGGTGCCCGGCTCGGACTCGTCCCCGTTGACGGCCAGGTACTTGGGCTTGGGGCTGTCCTTGGGGACGAAGCTCCACTTCAAGCCCGTGGGGAAGCCCGCGCCGCCGCGGCCTCGGAGGTTGGACTTCTTCACCTCGTCGATGATGGCGGCGGGCTCCATGGAGAGAGCGCGCTTGAGCCCGTCATAGCCGCCGCGCGAGCGGTAGCTGTCCAGGGTCCAGGACTGGGGCTTGCCCCAGGCCGCCGAGATGACGGGTTCGACCGCCTTTGCCGTAGAGGCCATGGATGAACGTCCTAGGAAAGCGAGGGGGAGGAGGGGCGACTCACGACAGCCGGGCCAGGATGGCGTCCAGCTTCGCCTGGGTCAGGCGCTCGTGGTGATCCTCGTTGATCTGCAGGCAGGGCGCCGTCCCGCAGGACGCCAGGCACTCCGTCTCGCGCAGGGTGAACTTGTCGTTCGTCTCCCCGGCGGTCAGGCCCAGCTTCTGCTCCAGGTAGGCGAGCATCTTCTCCGCGCCCCACAGGGAGCAGGAGAGGTTCGTGCAGACGTCGATGACGTACTTGCCCGGCTTCTTGAGGTGGTACATCACGTAGAAGCTGGCGACCTCGTAGGCGCGCTCCGGCGTGACCTCCAGATTCTTCGCCACCAGCCGCAGACCATCAGGAGGCAACCACCCCTTGAGGTCCTGCAGCAGGCGCAGCGCGGGAAGCATGCCGGCGCTTTTGCGATCAGAGGGGTAGTGCGAGAGGATTTCCGCGATCCCCGCGTCGAACTTCTTCTGCTCTTCAGGAGTGAACAGGGGCTCCGCCATGGCGGGCCGTACGTATTGCCGCAATGGCTTCGTTGTCAACATAAACCCTCGGCGGTAGACTGGGCCGCCCTCAGCAAATTACCGAGCGATTTCAACCCCTTGTTATGAGCCTGGACCCTGCGGACCAGCGGCAGCACCCTCGCATCCCCACCATCCTCCGGGTGGACTACGCCCATGGGCGTCCGGTCCGGGACGTGACGGAAAACCTCTCCACCGGAGGGTTCTTCGTCCAGACCGAGCAGCTCTTCGCGGTGGGAGATGAGCTGCGGCTTGCTCTTTCTTTCCCGGGACTGCTGGATCCGGTAGAAGTCGCCGGGACGGTGGCGTGGGTGCGCCTTGCCGCGCCCGATCAGCCGGGCGGCGTGGGCATCCGTGTGGAGAGCGAGCAGGACCGGCGGCGACTGGGTGACATCTTGAGTGCGGCGGGACCCAACGACAACGCGGCGACCCCCTCTGAGCAGGACGGGTTCCGTGTGCTCATCGTCGAGGACAACCCGCACATCATCGAGATGTACAGCTACGTGCTGAAGAAGCTCGCGAGCAACGACCTGCACGGGAAGGTGCCGCTGGAGGTCCACTTCGCCCCGGACGGCCACCACGCCCTGCTGCGGCTGCGCGAGGACCGCTTCAGCCTGGTGATGCTGGACCTCTACATGCCCGTGATGGACGGCTTCGCCCTGGTGGAGCGCATCCGGGAGGAAGAGGAGCTCAAGGGCATCCCGGTCATCGCGATCTCCGCGGGTGGCAAGGAGGCCCAGGACCGGGCGATGCAGCTGGGGGTGGATATCTACCTGCGCAAGCCCGTGCGGTTCGTGGAAGTGCTGGAGACGGTGAAGCAGCTCCTGCGCATCCGGTAGGACCCGGGTGATTCCCCAGGCGCTTCTTCGTCGCGGCAGACGTTGAAGCGCCGGGCGGGTGCCGCGTAGAGTCCGCGCACCCATGACGAAGCCCGCCATCCATCGTGACACCGTCAGTGGAGAGGCGCTGCTCATCCTGCAGAATCTGCGGGAGAACGGCCGCCTGGGACGCTCGAACAAGCTGGCCGACGTGAAGGCCGCCCTCGAACCGTCCGTTTCGCTGGAGTTCGACAACTACTTCTTCTTCCTGCGCAAGTTCCACTACATCGCCATGGACCGCGAGGCCCAGCTGAAGCTCACCGAAACGGGTGAGCGGGTGGTGGAGGGGGACCTGCAGGACCGGTTCGCGTCGGAGGTCGACGACTTCTTCGCGGATCAGCTCCTGCCGGTGGAGGACGCCCCGCACATCGGCCGTCCGCTGGACGAGGACGAACCGATGAGCGTCCCGCCGCCGCCGCCGGAGCTGCTCCTGGACGAGGCGGAGGTGGATGCCTCCTCGGCCGGGGCCTCCTCCCAGTCCCAGGTGGGGCCGCCGCCGGTGCCGCCGTCGCGCACGCACCGCGTGGCGATGCCGGCGCTGGACCTGGCGCAGGCCGCCACCCAGATGCAGCCCGCGCAGCCGCCGCCCATCGCGACGCCGCAGCCCCAGCCGGCGTTGCGCCAGGACGGCCCGGCGGAAGGACGCCGGGAGACCTTCATCGGGTTGCCGCCAGCGCCCGCGTCCCAGCCCGTTGTCGTGACCGCGCCGCTTCCCAGCGCGTCCCAACCGCTCATCATCACCCCTCCGCTCGCCGCCGCGCCCGCTCCGATGCCCCCTCCCGCCTCGAC